>JAMOAF010000631.1 GCA_023621895.1 Planctomycetota bacterium | reverse complement strand
AGCCGGACGTCACTCGCCGGCGTGCGGCTTTGTTAACCAGGCGGTGAACCGGCTGCGCCGCATCGGCCGCGTCATCCACGACGTATCGGGTTCGGGCAGTTCCATGGCCTGGCGGACCGTGAGCCAGCCCCGGGCGAGCGGCATTGCCTGGCGCCTGCCCTGGCTGGTGATCCACTGGAAGCGCCGCTCCGCCTCGCACCGGTGGGCAATCTCCAGGGCGATGCGGACGTCGTCGGCCACGTAGTCGAGCACCTCCTGATGGCGGCCTTCCGCCCAAAGTCGAGGCGCCAGGAAGCCGGACATGCCCTTGGGCTTGCCAGGAATCCCCAGCCCTTTGGCCGCCTTGTCGAGCGCCACCGGATAGCCGCGGTCGCAGAATACGTGGAACATCATGTCGACGTGCGCCAGGGCCAATTCGCGGCACTCGGCCAGGGCCCCGGACTCCTCGACGAGAACCTCGAAATCGAAGCCCAGGCCGTTCCAGGTCAGGATCGTGCAACCCTCGGCTGCCAGGGCGGCCAGCCGATCGACCAGTTGCCGGGCTTCGGCCCGAGACATCCGCTCGGCCGGCGTGCCATCGGCGTTCTGGGCGTGCCAGACCGTGGCCTTTTCGGCGCCTGAAGCGAGCGCGGCCGCGCAGGTGATCCCCAGCGGGCGGAACGACCGCCACTGGCCGCGGAAATTGGCCACGTTGGCGGCCGTCTCGATGTCGAAGGCGACGTACTTTCGTTTCATGCGGGCGATCTGCGCCTCAGCGCGGCTGGCCGAGCGGCGCCTCGGCCAGAACGTGGTAGGTCGGCCCCTCGGGCGCCAGCTCGCTCGAGAAGACGGTCACGTGGTCCAGATTTGTCCGGCCAATCTCGAGGTCAGCGTGTTCTTTCAAGATCGCCGTCAAGTCGGCGAGTTCGCGGCTGGGGTGCTTGACGCGTCCGATCGTCAGGTGTGGTTTGAAGCCCCGCGCTTCGGCTGGGTAGCCGATCTTCTTCAGCGCGCGATCGATTTGCTCTTGCAGGGCGATCAGCCGGTCGGCCCCTTCGGTCACTCCGAGCCAGACGGTTCTCGGTCGCTGGAGCGTTGGGAACGCGCCAGCCCCGGCGACGGTGAAATCGAACGCGGCCGCGGCGGCCGCCACGGCCTGGACCGCCCGGCAGACCTCCGCGGTGTCGCGCATGTCGACGTCGCCGAGGAACTTGAGCGTCAGGTGCATGTGGTCGGCATCGACCCACTTGACGCCCGCCCGGCAGGAGGAGAGGCGGCCGACCAGGTCGCCCGCCGCCCGGCGGACCTGCGGGTCGATCTCGACGGCGATAAAGGTTCGAACTTGCTGCTTCATGATCGTGCGTCAACGGGCCTTAGAAGGAGAGCATCCGGCGGTAGTCTTCCATCCGCCGGTCGAGGTCATCGCGGGTGATGTTGATCAGCCGATCGAGGCTGAAATCCTCGACGGTGAAGCTTGCCACGAGGATTCCGTAGGCCATGGCGGTCTTGAGCGTTTTCGGCTCGAAGTTGCCCTGTTCGGCCAGGTAGCCCATCATTCCGCCGGCGAAACTGTCGCCCGCCCCGGTCGGGTCGACGACGCGTTCGGTCGGGAAGGCCGGCAGCACGTAGGTTTCGTGTTTGCTGAAGAACATTGCGCCGTGCTCGCCCTTCTTGATGACGACGAAACGCGGCCCCATCTGGCGGACGTTGTTGCCGGCTCGGACGAGGTTGTCATCGCCCGTCAGCAGCCGGGCCTCGCTGTCATTGAGCACCAGGCCGTCGATTTTCTGGAGAAGCTCGTCGAGTTGTTTGCGTTCGGTCCGGATCCAGAGGTCCATCGTGTCGGCCACGCGGAGCGTTGCTCCGGTTGATTGTTCGAGGGCTTTCAGTTGGGTCTCGGTGGAACCGTTGGCGAGGAAGAGAAACGGCGCCCGGCGGCATTCCTCCGGCAGCTTGGGATCGAAACCGGCGAGCGTGTTCAGTTGCACGTCGACGGTTTCGCGATCATTCATATTCTCCATGTAGCGGCCGCGCCAGTGGAAGGTCTTCCCCTCGGGGTCGACCTGGAGCCCGTCCACGTTGACGCCTCGCGACTCGAGAAGCCGCGTGTGCTCGGCGGGCCAGTCACCGCCGACGACGCCAACGAGGCGGACGGGGGTGAAGAAACTTGCGGCGCACGAGAAATACACGGCCGATCCGCCGAGAATGTTCTCTCTTGTCTCCTTGGGAGTTTCAATACTATCCAAAGCCACGGATCCTACGACAACAAGAGGCATCTCGGGACTTCCTTTCTTGCCAAGACCAGGGCCGATCGAGAAAATCGGAGGGAAACCGCGAGATCTCATCCCGCCGGTTCTTCTCGAGCGGCGTCGACAACTGAACCGGTGTCATTATCGGCCACTTGGAGCGAGTTACAAGTCCGGGAGTGTTTTGCGGGGGGCGGAAGGCTGGCATACTGGCTGCGCGCCCAGGGGTGAGCGGAGCGGATGCGGAGCGAGGGGAGAAACAATCGCGGTCTCGCTCCAGCGATGTCGCAGATGCGACAGTGATGTCATCAGTACGACAACAGACTTGCCCCTGCCGGCTCTCCTCCCACAATCGGCTAGTTGTTATAATCCCTTGCGGTTTCAGTTCTTAAGCCCATCGACTCGCTGCGTTGGCACGCGATATGCGTCAAAGCATCGGCAGCTTCTTTTCGGGAGGGCGGATTGGCCAGCCCGACCGACCGACTCTTCTGGCCAGAGGGAAAAAAAGGAGGGCCCCATGAGGCATCTGCTGCTCGCATCCGCCGCTTTCGGGTTGACTGTATGGTTGGCCGCCGCGCCCGAATCGGTTTCGGCCGCCGGCCCGGAGCAAGGGTTCCAGATCGTCAACAACAACTACAACTTCAACTATCAGGACGGTGGCCGCTACGGCCCGCCCTATGGGCGAGCCTATGCTCCCCGTTACGATTACGGCTACCGTCCGTACGCTGGTGAATCTCACGACGCCGCGGTAAACCGAATCAAGGCCACCCACTCGCGCTTCCGCCAGCACACGCACCCGCGATCGCTCTACGTCAGCCCCCCGAGCTACTACGACTGGAGTGGCTGGTAGGATATCCAGCCGGCGCCTTCGCGCACGCGCGGCATCCCTTGACGTCACGTGGTGGTGGAGCCTTAATGAGCTTGCGTGATTCCGGAAGGAATTCATGAGAGCGTGATCGCCGCGTGGGCCTGCCCCGCGGCGCGCCTGCGCTGCGGCGCAACCCGTGCGTAACGAAGCGCGGGGCAAGCCCACGCGGCTAAACACGAAGCGCGGGGCAAGCCCACGCGGCTAAACGCGAAGCGCGGGGCAAGCCCACGCGGCTAAACGCGAAGCGCGGGGCAAGCCCACGCGGCTAAACGGAAGCGCGGGGCAAGCCCACGCGGCTAAACGCGAAGCGCGGGGCAAGCCCACGCGGCTAAACGCGAAGCGCGGGGCAAGCCCACGCGGC
>JAMOAF010000240.1 GCA_023621895.1 Planctomycetota bacterium | reverse complement strand
GCCAGGTGGCAGACGCTGATCGAGCGGTGGCCGATCTCGACATCGGCATTGGGAAGCTGGCGGGTCTTAATCGAGTCGAGCCAGTTCTGGATGTGCGGCCGGGCGATCCAGCCCGCCCCTTCCCACACCTCGGCCTCGGCCGCCGCGGGCGGATTCTTGACGAAGTCGGGTGGGTTGGTCACGAACTTGTTGCGGTTGATCTCGATCTTGCAGTCCTCGCCCGTGAAGATCGCGCCGCCCATCGGGCCCGACTCGAGCTCATACGACACGACGACGCCGTTGGCATACCGCATGCCGACCTTGCCGCTGGCGCCCGGCGTGATCGGCCAGATTTCCACCGGCCCGGTCTGGCACATGCCGAGTGCCCACTGGACCTGGTCGACGCCGTGGGCGCCCCAGTTGGTCATCTCTCCGCCCGAGTAGTCCCGCCACGCCATCCAGCTGAATTGAAGGGCGTGGTTGAAAGGGCGCCAGGCCGTCGGCCCCTGCCAGCGATCCCAGTCGTCTCCCTCGGGCACGGGTTGGCCGGGCAGACCGTCGTAGTCGCGGGGGCCGGTGTAGCAGACCCCCTGCACGGCCTTGATCCGGCCGATCCCGCCCGAACGGACCAGCTCGCAGGCAAACCGATTCATCTCCATCGTCCGCTGCTGGCTGCCGACCTGGAAGACCGTCTTGTGTTTGCGGGCGTGCTGGACCAGCCGGCGGCCCTCGCCGATCGTGAGCGTAAGCGGCTTTTCAGCATACACGTCGAGCCCGGCCTGGCAGGCGTGGATGCAGGGCAGCACCCGCACGTGGTCGGGCGTGCCGACGACCACGGCGTCGAGCTTCTCGGCGTCGATCATCGCTTCGTAGCGCGCGTAGGTTTTCCAATCGGCTTTCTTTTGCTGCAACGTCTCGGTCATCCGCTGCTGGTACGAGTCGCTGATCGCCACGATCCGCCCCGCCTCCGGCACGTGGTCCATCAACTGGCGCGACCGCCCGCCGGTGCCGATGACCCCGAGGATCACGCGCTCGTTTGCCCCGGGGCGCCCCGGCGCGGAAAGCGCGGAGGCGGGTACCAACGCCGGGGCCGCCACCGCCGCGGCCCCCAGCGCCGCCACCCGCCGAAGGAAGCAGCGGCGCGACGATCGAGCGGAATTAACGTCGGGAATCGGCGTCATAATTTAACTCCAGCGGGGAATAGCCGTCAGCTATCAGCCAGCTATCAGCCGTCAGCTATCAGCTATCAGGCTACAGGGGGAGAAATAACGAATGTCGAATATCAAATGAATAACGAATGTCGAATATCGAATGTCGAAGAGCCAAAGTCAACTGATGTTCTTCACCCCGCGACCTCTGACTTCTGACCGCTGATAGCTGACGGCTGATAGCTGATAGCCGACCGTTATTGTCCGTTCTCGAACAAGAAAAGTCCTTCCTTGCCGGGGGCGATGATGTCGGGGCGGTTATCGCCGTCGACGTCCTCGACCCAGAAATAGATGCCCACGCCGCTGTGCTCGCGGGCCTTGCCGTAGTCGATCGTGTGGGAGGTGAAGACGCCGCGTTTGTCGAAGTCGAAGTAGCGGACGAACACGGGGTCCTCCGCGCCCGGGTCGCTGCCGTTGTGGGCGTAGTACCGTTTGCCGGTCACGAGTTCCAGCCTTTGGTCGCCGTCGATGTCGGCCAACAGCATGTCGTGATACTGCGACGCCTGATCGTCGATCGTGTGCTGGGTCCAGGCGCGGTTGCCGTCCTGGTCGACATTCTGTTCGACCCAGAAGAGGCCGTAGCCGTGGCCGTTCCCGTAGATGAGATCGGCCCGGCCGTCTTCGTTGACGTCGCAAACGAGGATCGGCACGCTGGCATGTTGGAGCGTGAATTCCGCGTGCAGTTTCCACTCGCCTTCGAGCGGATTGGGCGGCGCTTCGAGCCAGCCGGTGGGAATGATAAAATCGCCCCGGCCGTCGCCGTTGACATCGCCGAAGCCCAGCCCGTGGCCGCAGCCGCCGATGCGGACCACGTGCTTGTCGAACTTGCCCGTTCCCCTGCCCGACGCATCGCGCACGAGGCGGTAGAAGACCACGTTGCCGGCCGCGTTGGGCACGATCTCCACGTGGCCGTCGCCATCGACATCCCAGAAGCGGCTCGTCTCGATCGAGCCGGGCTCGTCGATCACGTGCGCCGTCCACTCGCCCGCCGATCGCGCGCCGGCCGGGTTCTCGCACCAGGAAAGCGTCTTGCCGAACCATCCGCCGCTGACGATGTCGGGCCGGCCGTCGCCATTGACGTCCATCGGGTAGTCGTGGAACGAATCGTGATATCCGCTGATGGCTTGGATCGTGCGGAACTTCACCGCGGTGGAAAAATCGGGGCCGGCATACCAGTACTCGCCCGAGACGATGTCCTTCTTCCCGTCGCCATCGACGTCGCAAACCGACGCGGCTTCAAAGGCGCGCTCGCTGATCCGCTTGCGGACGAATCGGGCCTTGGCCGGCTCTTCAAGGCGCTGCACCTCGTCGAGCGTCACCGGGACGCCGCGCTCGCGGCGAATCTCGTCGGCCAGCGCCAGCCACGTGGGTCCCTCGGCCGCGAGCGTGTGCGAGGCGAGCCAGGCGGCATCGCTCGCGCGGGCCGCCACGGGATCGAGCGGCTCGAAACCTTCGGGGGGCTCGGTCGCCGCGCCGAGCTGGCAGGTGATTGCCGAGACTCTCGGCCGGGGCAGCTCCGGCGCCGCGCGGCGGAGTTCGATCCTCTCGATCGGCGCGTTTTTCGGCGCGATCGCCAGCAGGTACTGCGTTCCGTCGCCAACCGGCAGCACAAAGGAAGCACTGCCGGCGGTTGCCGTCTTGTAGGCGCTCTCCAGCGTGAACCCGTAGACGAGCGGATAGGCCTCTTTCGACTTGTCGGCGTAGACGATGTCGATCCGGCCATAAGTCTGAAGCGCACGAGCGGCCGGCACGGTCGCGCCGAGCAGGAAGACCCGTTCGACGGGGCAACCGATGCGCATCAGCGCGGCGCCCTGCTCGGGAATCCAGGTGAAGGCGTCGTCATCGACGCGAAATGGCACGGGGCCGTCGTCGACAACGCGGCAAGGGCGGCGCTTTTCATCCGCACCGGGCGCGGCGATTTGCCAGCCCTGGGGAATCCCCTGGCGAAAGTCGACCGTCATTTCCGTTCCGGCCTCGATCTTCTCGACTCCGAGCCATGCGAAGGCGTTTTCGGACAGGCCGTCGACCAGTTCGATGCGAACGGTGCGGCCCTTCAGGTCGGCCACGTTCCACTCGAGCGGCACCAAGGCATCGTTGCCGGGGGCCGGCGACTTTCTCAGTTCCAGGCCGGTCTTGTTGTCGACCAGCGCGATGTAGTTCTGGCCCCGCCCGCCGCCCATGCCGTCGTGGCCGCGGATCGTGAATCGCACCGTGTCGACCGGCAGCACGAAGGGAGGCGAGCTGATTTTTCCGGTCTGGGCCTCGCCTC
>JAMOAF010001066.1 GCA_023621895.1 Planctomycetota bacterium | reverse complement strand
GACAAGCCGCTGGTGTTCGCCTTCGCGGGAGCGGAATTGAGGGAAGAAAAATCCGGACGCACGTTCGAGTCGCCCGACCGAGCAGCGGCGTTCGCCAAGCAAGTCCGTCGGCCCGCCGTGCGGGTCGAGACCACGGAGGGCAAGATGGTCGAAGATGTGTTGCTGCGCCATTACCAGGACGGCAGCGTCGTGGTGTTGGGCCTGGCGGCCAGCGAGCACGGGCGGCTGCGCCTGGCGCGGCCAGGCGGCGAGCCGGTTGTGTTCGAGTTGCCGGCCCGCGGCGTATTCCGGTTCGAAGGGACGCCGCCTGCACCGGAGGCGCCCGTTGCGATCCATCCGCTCCCCGGCCCGACTTCGTTCGAAATCGCGCTTAGTGCAAGTAATACGTATCGTTTGGCGTTCGATTCGAACAACACGGCACGAATCACGGTTGACCATCCGGTCGCGGCGGCGCGGCTCGTGCTGCGTCATCATCCGGCGCCGAGCGGGGTGACGCTGGACGGAAAGCCCGTCAGGGCGGATCGGTCTTGCGACACGTTGCGTCCGGGACTCAACGAACTGTACCGGCAGACCGAGGCGTTCCGGCTCGAGGCGGGGGAGCACGAGCTGGTCATCAAGGCGGGCGGCGGCGACACGAATTACTTTCTGCCGGTCGCGTGGGTAGTGGGGGATTTCGCTGTCGACAACGGCGCGATCAGGACTCTGCCGAGAACGGTCAGCGCCGGCCCGCTGTGGAAACAGGGGCTCGCTGATTTCGCGGGTCGAGTGACCTACACGACGCGGGTGGAGATCCCGTCGCATGCGGGCAACATCAGGCTGCGTGTCAACACGGGCGGCCTCTTCACGTCGGTCACGCTGGACGGGCAGGCTCTGGGCGAACGCGCCTGGGCGCCTTTCGAGTGGACGATACCGGCCGGCCTCCGGGGAAAGGAAGCCGAGCTGAAGATCACGGCCTGGACTTCGGTGGCCCCGATGTTCGGCGACTGGAAGAATCCCGGCGCCGCCTGGGACAAGAAGTTCTGGGTGCCGCCGCCGGAAGCTCGTCCCGAGATCGGCCTGCTGGACGTTCCCGAATGGGCGCTGTATTGATTAACTTCACGTCATCGACCAGGACAAGGAAAACGGCCATGAACAAGCATACGCCAGGTTTGAGAGTGATCTTGGCTTTGGCCACGGCGGCTGGCTTGGCGATCGCCGCGGGGTTGAAGCCCGCTGGCGCGGCGAACTACGCCCGTCCCTTCGAGCCGCCCGTGCGTAAAGCATTCCTGCCATTGCCGCCCGGCCTGGTCGAGCCGACTGGTTGGCTGCGAGATTGGTGCATCGCGGCGAAGGACGGATACACGGGCCACATGGACGATGTCGACGTGGAGTTCCGGCGCGCTTGGGCGGCCGATCACAAGATGACCGGCGAGCGGTTGAATTGGCCCCAGGGCGCCTGGCCGTATGAGGGCGGCGGATACTGGTTCGACGGCCTGACGCGATTGGGCTATATCTTGCACGACGAGTCGCTGATCCAGCAGGCGCACCGGCGGTTCAACGTCGCTGTCGACAACATGAACCCCAACAGCATCCTGTTCTTGTGGTGGCTCGACGAGAATCAACCGGCCGACGCGAAGTCGGTCGAGGCGGGTGGCGGCTGGTCGCTTTGGGCGAGCGGCTTGCTGGGACGAGCGATGGCGGCCCATTACGACGGCTCCCATGATCCTCGCGTGTTGAAGGCTTTGGAGACGGCCTATGCCACCGATCGGGACTGGCCGTGCATGGGATGGGGCATGTCGAATCCGTGGCCGGCTTTCGATACGTACACCTGGACCGGCAACAAGCAGATTGCCGCCTGGCTGACCACGCTTTTTGCCACCGGCAACGGGAAGCATCCGGGCGGGACGTCGTGGAACCGCTATCGGCTCATGCCCAAGCAGGAACCGGGAGCGGAAAAGAACGATCACGTGGTCCATTTCCTCGAGAGCACGACACCCTGGGCGCTGGGTTACCTGTGGACGGGCAACCGCGAATTCCTTGACGTGACCCTCGCATGGCACGACCTGTTGGAGCGGGAGGCGATGCAACCTTCCGGTGTGCCCGTGGCTGACGAGTTCTACGGGCCGACCGGCGCCTATCGAGGCACCGAGACTTGCGACGTCGCCGGCTACGTGTGGAGCCAGATCATGCTTCTCTCCGTCAGCGGAGAGGGGCGGTTGGCGGACCGGGTCGAGCGCGCGTTCTTCAATGCCGGGCCGGCCACGGTCGCGCGCGACTTCAAGACCCATGTCTATTTCCAGAGCCCCAACCGGATCGTCGACATGTCTCCGCCCTATCCCCACGGGCCCCGCGCGGAGGGAAACTCCTACACGACGAAGCATTACCCGCTGTGCTGCACGGCCGCTTTGAACCGCATCGTGCCCAACTACGTGATGCACATGTGGATGGCCACTTACGACAACGGCCTGGCCGCCACGCACTACGGCCCCTGCAAGGTGTCGGCCTTGGTTGCCGATCGGGTGCCGGTGGACGTGACCTGCCGCACCGACTATCCGTTCAACGACGTGATCGAGATGAGCGTGAAGCCTGCCCGGCCGGCGACGTTTCCGCTTTCGTTCCGCATACCCGGCTGGTGCAAGAATCCCGAACTGAGCGTGAACGGAACCGAACTGGGGGCCACGCCTGACGCCCGCGCGTTCGTGCGCGTCGAGCGGCAGTGGAAAGCGGGCGATACCGTGAGGTTGCGTCTGCCTATGACCGCGTGCGTGAAGGCGGGCCGCGATCGTAACGCCGACGACGCACCCTATGCGACGATCTCGTACGGCCCGTTGTTGTTGGCTCTTCCGATCGCAGACACGGGGGACGCAAACACACCCGATCCGGCCGCGAAGTGGCGTTATGCCTTGGACGCGCGGGATGGGAAGCCGGGTGGCAACTCGGGCATTGCCGTGGATCGTACCGCCATGCCGGCCCGATGGGATTGGCCACTTGCCGCGCCGCTGAAGCTCCGTGTCCGGGCTGCCGCGATCGACTGGAACCCCGATCCCAAGGCGCCGCGTCTTCCGCCTGGGCCGATCGCTGCAACAACGCCCGCCGAGACCGTAGCGCTCGTGCCCTATGGCTGCACGAAGTTCCGCATCTCGATGTTCCCGGTCACAACCAGGGCCCGGGCTCTCGGCCTTGACAAGGTGCAATAGACAACTCCAAGCGATGGGGCATCCGACAGGGAGAATGAAATGGACCGGTTCAAGAGACTCGTGACGGCCATCGGCGCAGTGCCCTTTTTCGGTCACTTGAAACGATTGATGCTGTTGTTTGCTTTTGTGGCGGCACAAGTCTTTCCGGCCGTAGCCCAGGCACAACCGCCTCGGCTGAATCGCTGCTGGCCCGCCTTTGGCTACGACGGGAAACCGGCGCAAGCGGACGGCTCGTATTTGAAAACGATTCTGACGGGCTCGCAGCGTGAAACGGCGGACTATACC
>JAMOAF010001145.1 GCA_023621895.1 Planctomycetota bacterium | reverse complement strand
GGCCGTCACCTGCGAAACGTGCAGGCTGCCGCGGCCGCCGTTCTTGAAGCGGAAGAGGATGCAGCCGTAGTCATCGGTGGTGATCTCGATCGGCTCGGTGGCGGCCTCGGCGCCCCCCTTGCCGGTGAAGGTCTCGACCTCGCCCAGGGGGCGTTTGCGAATCTTGTGGACCGTGTTGAGGTCGGCGAAGACGGAATCGACCGCCAGGCCGGTGATTGACAGGACTAGGTCCATCCAGTGCGTGCCGATGTCGGCGACCGCGCGGAGCTGGCCGCCCTGGTCGGCCAGGACGCGCCAGTTGTAGTCGGTGTCGTAAAGCAGCCAGTCCTGCACGTAGCTGCCGTTGATCGCGTAGATCTCGCCCAGATCGCCCCGCCGGGCCATCGCCCGAGCCTGGAGGTTGAGCGGATAATAGCGGAGGTTGTAGCAGACGGCCGCCGCCTTGCCGCTCGATTTGGCCAGCTCGACCAGCTCGGCCGACTGTCTGGCGTTCATTGCCAGCGGTTTTTCGCACATCACGTGCTTGCCGGCGGCCAGCGCCTTCTTGGAATACTCGTAGTGCAGGACGTTGGGGACCGCCAGGTGCACGGCGTCGACGGTCTTGTCGGCCAGCAGCTCATCGAGGCTCGCGTAGGCCCTCGGCAGCCCCAGCGAAGACATCGCGCGCTGCGACTCGGCATCGTCGCAGCCGAGGATTCCCGTCACGGTGATCCCCAAGCGGCGCAAGGCCTCGACGTGAACCGGCCCGATGAATCCCGCCCCAACAACGGCTGCTTTTAACTGGTTCATGCTGCGTTCTCCAAACAAAAGGCTTTAAGACCCTCGTGCCAGGTCCTCGTTAGACTCCCAATAGGTCACAGGTTACAGGCCGCCGTGGAGAAGCAGGGATGCAACCCGTGCTGACTGCGCCCGGTGGGCCGTGAGTTGTGACCGGTAACCGGCAAGCTGACTCCCGACTCCCGACTCCTGTCACCCGTGACCCGTAACCTACGGAATGTACTGCGACAAAAACGCCTTGCTCTGGCGGAGCGAAAGCTTCCTGAGCTCAAGCGACCCCTCGTAGGCGCGGTCCTCGACCTCAACGCACACGGGCCCTTGGTAGCCGACGTCGGTCAGCGCCGAGAAGAACTTGCCCCAATTCACGTCGCCCATGCCGGGCAGCTTGGGGGTGTGCCAGTCGATGATCCGCCCGAAAATGCCCACTTCGGAGAGAACGCTCCACTCGATCTTCGCGTCCTTGGCGTGGGCGTGGACGATCCGGTCGCCAAAATCGCGGATCGCCTTCTCGCAGTCGATGAACTGCCAGACCAGGTGCGAGGGGTCGAAGTTCAGCCCGAAATGATCCGAGGGGATTTCATTGAACATCCGGGTCCAGACCGCGGGGCTCTGGGCCAGGTTCTTGCCGCCCGGCCATTCGTCCTTGGTGAACAGCATCGGGCAGTTCTCGATGCCGATCTTGATCCCGTGGTCCTCGGCGAACTTGACGAGCGGCGTCCAGGTGTCTTTGAAGCGGGGCCAATTCTCGTCGATGGACTTGGTCCAATCGCGTCCGATGAAGGTGTTGACGACGCCGACGCCGAGCATTTCGGCCGCGAGGATCACTTTGCGGATGTGTTGGACGTAAACGCCGGCCTCTTCGAGATCGGGTGTGAGCGGATTCGGATAGTAGCCTAGGCCGCTGATTTCAACCCCGGCCGCCCGCATCACGCCTTGGACCTCGTCGGCCCTGGTCTTGTCGAACCCGTCGGCGTTGACGTGCGTCACCCCGGCATAGCGGCGTTCCGCGCCGCCGGGTGGCCAGCACATCAACTCCACGCAGGCGTAACCCGTTTCGGCGGCATACGCGGCGACCTCCTGGAGAGACAAATCCGGCAGGATCGCACTGACAAACCCGAGTTTCATTCCGATGCTCCCCTGATCTGCGAGGAATGTCGAATTTCGAAAGTCAAATGTCGAAGGAAGGAGGCCAGACTTCAACCGCCAGCCGGCTGCTGAAACCCCGCCCGGCATACCGGCAAGAAACGCCAACCTCGGCCGACTGCTTCGCCTCGGCCCGTAATTTGAGCGCGCGAAAACGCTGTTCGGACCAAAGTGGAATCTAACGGTGTCGCCGCGAGAGGTCAAGCACTCGCCCACGCCGAAGGCGTGCAACAGTCCAGCCCAGAGGTCAAGCACTCGCCCACGCCGAAGGCGTGAAACAGTCCAGCCCAGGGTAAGCGAACGCGGCGTAGCCGCGCTCGCGCCACCCTGGGTACGCGAGTCGCCACCCCACCAATCCACCCTGAAAGGGTGGCACAAAATGCCGCCACTTGCGGATTTAATGAAAAATACCGCATGTTTTCCAGATTGCGCAGTTTACATTGACCCGATTCGAAACCCGTGGTACAACGTCGCAGCTACCGGACTGGCACGGTGAAAACACGCTCATGGATGAGGGCGGCCGGCGTGTATCGGCGACACGGAAACAAGCTCGGACTGGTCTTTCTGGCCGGCGATCTGGTGATTACCACGATCGCCTGGTTTGCCGCCTATTTTGCGCGGTTTGACCTTTTTCCGGCCTCAGGCGGGGTTCCCGACCTTCCTCTCATTCTCCAGGCGCTTCCGCTGGTGCTCGTCTTGGCGGCCGCCGCCTACCGTTTGGCCGGGCTTTATGAAATCCACCGGCTGCGGCAGATGCCGCGCGAGCTGGGCGTCGTTTTCAAGGCCAGCGGGCTGCTGTTTGTGCTGGTCATTACCACCGCCTTCTATCGCCGTGACCTTTACGAATCGCGACTCGCCCTGGCCCTGTTCTTCATTCTCAACGCCCTGGGCCTGACCCTCGCCCGGCGGGCCCTCTGGCGCCTTCTCCGCTACCTCCGCGGCCGCGGCTTGAACCACGGCCGCGCCCTGATCGTCGGCTGCGGGCGGACCGGCGAAATGGTTGCTCGAACGATCGGCGAGAACAACTGGACGGGCCTGGAGGCGGTCGGTTTCGTCGACCAGCCCGGCCGGCGCGAGCCGAAATTGCTGCCCCGCCTGGGCACGGTCGACCAGATCGCCCAGGTGGTCGCCGAGCACGAGATCGACCATGTCTTCGTTGCCCTGCCACTGACCCGATACGGCGAGTTGCCCAGCGTCTACCGGGCGCTGGCCGACGTGCTGGTCGAAGTCCAACTCGTGCCGGACCTGCCGGGGTTCACGGGCATGAAGCCCCGCCTGGTGGAGATCGACGGCGTGCCGTTCGTGAACCTGCGGCAGAACCCGCACCGCGGCTGGCCCTGCCTGGCAAAACGCGGAATGGACCTCGCACTGGGCAGCGCGGCGATCCTGGTCCTCTCGCCGCTGATGCTCGGCCTGGCACTTGCCGTGAAGCTCACCAGCCCCGGCCCCATCTTCTACCGCCAGCGGCGGACCGGCCTGGAAGGGCGGCAGTTCGAAATGCTCAAGTTCCGCAGCATGCGGATCGATGCGGAAACGCAGAC
>JAMOAF010000237.1 GCA_023621895.1 Planctomycetota bacterium | reverse complement strand
ATCCCGCTCGTTGGCAACATTCTGGCCCCGATTCTCGGCGCTAAACTCGGTTTTCTGGCCGTCTCCTGGATGATGTTCGGCCTTGGCGCGCTGCTCTGGGCGATGATCCAGCCGATCATCCTCGGTCGCGTCGTCGCCGGGCCGCCTTTGCCGGACAAGCTGAAGCCGACGCTCGGCATTTTTCTCGCGCCGCCGGCCGTGGGGACGGTCGCGCTTGTCAGCCTGACGGGCGGTTTCGGCGTCGCGGCGCTGACGGTCTTCGGCTTGGCCGTCTTCGTGGCGGCGGTTTTATTGAGCATGATTCCATTGTTCGCCCGCATTCCCTTCGCCATGTCGTGGTGGGGTTGGACGTTCCCCTCGGCCGCCTTCGCGCTGGCCATGATCCTCCTGGCGCAGGTCTGGCCGGCGGATTGGGCCGTGGCCCTGGCCTGGGCGCTGCTGTTCCTCGCCTCGACGATCGTCGCGCGCGTTTCGCTGGCGACCCTGCGCGCGGCGCTGACCGGGCGGCTGCTGCTGCCGGAAGCGTGAGACTTCACGCAAGCGTGAGGTTCACCGTCACAAAATCGCCCTCGTTTCGGTGCTTGTTAACCACACGCATGTTAGGGCGTTGGGACGGTTGCGTTCTCAGCGCGCCTTTTTTGGCGTTAAACGCCGATTTGCTTTCCGTGTGCGGGTTTGTCATGCGTCCTGCCGCCGGCTGGGGCCGGGCGCTGCGCGCGCGGGGATGAAGATGGAGCTTGATGTGTCGATGACGCGCCATTCATGGAACAACGGACTTTCGCGTCGCGCCTTTGGTCTTGGCGTGTTCGGGCTGGCCGTTTCGTTGGGGCAGGGGGCCATGGCGGCGCCCGGCGACGGCCTCGGACAGGCTGAATGGGCGCAGAAATTCGACGGCGATTCGCGCCTCAGCGTGCATCGCTCGACAACCCCGACGCTCTCGACGGAGACCGTGGCCGCCACCGAGCAGGCCATCCAGCGTTATCAGCAGATCGTTTCGGCCGGCGGCTGGCGCTCCGTCCCCGGTCAGACCATGAAGCTCGGTTCGCGCGGCGGCGGCGTCGTGGCGCTGCGCCAGCGCCTGATGGCGACGGGCGATCTCGACTCGGCGGCCGGCAATTCCGACGTGTTCGATTCCTATGTCGAGGCTGGCGTTCGCCGTTTTCAGGCCCGTCACGGTCTTGGCGAAACGGGCGTCGTCGCCCAGCAGACCCTGGCCGCGCTGAACGTCACCGCCGATTATCGTCTGCGCCAGCTTGAGACCAATCTGGTGCGCCTGCGCACCTTCTCCGGCAATCTCGGCAATCGCTATGTCGCGGCCAATATCCCGGCCGCCATGGTCGAGACGGTCGAAAACGGCCGCATCCACTCCTATCACGCCGCCGGCGTCGGCAAGATCGACCGTCAGTCGCCGGTCATGCAGACCCGCGCGACGGACATCAATTTCAACCCGTTCTGGACGGTTCCCGCCTCGGTCATCCGCAAGGATCTGATCCCGAAGATGCAGGCCGATCCGAACTATCTCACCGACAACAAGATCCGCATCTACAACAAGGCGGGGCAGGAGCTTCAACCGAGCCAGGTCAACTGGAACTCGATGGAGGCCACCAACTACATGTTCCGTCAGGACCCGGGCGGCGATCTCAATTCGCTCGGTTTCGTGCGCATCAACATCGCCAATCCCTACGGCGTCTATATGCACGACACGCCGGCCAAGGGCGTTTTCGGCGACGATTTCCGCTTTGTGTCGTCGGGCTGCATGCGCTTGCAGAACGTCCGCGACTACGTCGCCTTCCTGCTGCGCGACAATCCCGGCTGGGACCGCGACAAGATCGACGAGACGATCCGCTCCGGCCAGCGCGTCGATGTGAAGCTGGCCGCCGCCATTCCGGTCTACTGGGTCTATGTGACCGCGTGGGGCACCCCGGACGGCGTCGTCCAGTTCCGTGAAGATATCTACAAGCGCGACGGCCTGAGCGGCGGCGCGGCGCCGACGGCGCCCGTGGCGCAAGCCCAACAGCTTCAGCCGATTCAGGGTTCCGGCCCGCGTCCGCAGGGCAGCGTTGGCGGCGGCCGCCGTCAGCTCAATCCCGACGACGACGAATAAACCCCTCACGTCTGCGAGAAAAATCAAAGCCGTCCCGCCCGCGCGGGGCGGCTTTTTGCATGTTGGGGCGGGAAAACGCCGTCACGCCTTCCCGCCGCGCGCCCCCTGTGATAGAGGCAGCGCCTTCAAGCCCGGGCGCTCGCCGCTGGCCGCGCCCCCTTCGCCGTTTCGTCGCGGCGGATCACGTGAGGAGCGCGCGCCGATGAGCCAGATTCGATCCAACACCTTCTTCAGCGCCGGCCTTGCCGCCACCGACCCGGAAATCGCCCGCGCGATCGAACTGGAGTTGGGCCGCCAGCGCGACGAAATCGAGCTGATCGCCTCCGAAAACATCGTCTCCCGCTCGGTGCTTGAAGCGCAGGGCTCGGTGATGACCAACAAATACGCCGAGGGCTACGCCGGAAAGCGCTATTACGGCGGCTGCCAATATGTCGACATCGCCGAAAAGCTGGCGATCCAGCGCGCCTGCGAACTGTTCGACTGCAAATTCGCCAACGTCCAGCCGTCTTCGGGCAGCCAGGCCAATCAGGCTGTGTTCCTCGCGCTGCTTCAGCCGGGCGATTCGTTCCTCGGTCTTGATCTCGCCGCCGGCGGCCATCTCACGCACGGCTCGCCCGTGAACATGTCGGGCAAGTGGTTCAAGCCGCATTCCTACACGGTGCGCAAGGACGACGAGACCATCGACATGGAGCAGGTGGCCCGCCTCGCAGCCGAGCATAAGCCCAAGCTGATCATCGCCGGCGGCTCGGCCTATTCGCGTCATTGGGATTTCGCCAAATTCCGCGAAATCGCCGATTCGGTCGGCGCGATCTTCATGGTCGATATGGCGCATTTCGCCGGCCTCGTGGCGGGCGGCGCCCATCCCTCGCCGTTCCCGCACGCCCATGTCGTCACCTCGACCACGCACAAGACCCTGCGCGGCCCGCGCGGCGGCCTCGTGCTGACCAATGACGAAGACATCGCCAAGAAGATCAACTCGGCCGTCTTCCCCGGCCTGCAGGGCGGTCCGCTGATGCATGTCGTCGCCGCCAAGGCGGTGGCCTTCGGCGAGGCTTTGCGTCCCGAGTTCAAGACCTACGCCGCGCAAGTGGTCGACAACGCCAAGGCGCTCGCCGCCTCGGTGGCGGCCGGCGGCTACCGCATCGTCTCGGGCGGCGTCGACAATCATCTGATGCTGGTCGATCTGCGTCCCAAGGGCCTCACCGGCAAGGCGGCGGAAGCCGCGCTCGGCCGCGCCCACATCACCTGCAACAAGAACGGCGTGCCCTTCGACACGGCGAGCCCCTTCATCACCTCGGGCATTCGTCTGGGGTCTCCGGCGGCGACCTCGCGCGGCTTCGGCGTCGCCGAATTCAAGC
>JAMOAF010000431.1 GCA_023621895.1 Planctomycetota bacterium | reverse complement strand
AAAACCCGATTCTCCGGGCGGCGGGGGGGCTTTTTGGCGAGAATTTTCGCCAGGGCGGCCCTAGCGCCGGCCGGTTCGGCTCGGCGGCCGACGATTTTTCTAACGGCACGCTGCGCAGGCACTTAGCGTCCGGCAGCGGACTTGTCGACAGGTTTTCCACGGCCCGGGCGGCACGTGACGCGGCGTGCCATGCCAGCCCGCAAGGCCCGGTTTTCTCGGGAAATACGCGGCATCTGGCCGGCAGCCTGGCGGGCAAAGTCCGGCCCCTTGCCGATCCGGGCCAGACGGGTGTTAGAATCGCCTTTGTCATGGACGCCCGGTCCGAAGGATGAGCGTGCGCTTGCCCTTGGCGGACCGCGGCACGGAGGGAGTTGAAAACACGAGGTTAGACCAACGGTGGACGAGAAGAATCCCACGACGGATGTGATCGGGGCTCCTGCGGAAGAGGTTGACGGCGAGGTGCTTGGGGAAGGCCCGGGCGGCGTTTTGGGCGAGCAGATGGAGGCCGACAGCGAGGTTTTGGAGCAGGCCTCGGCTGAGTTTCTCGGGCGATGGAACCGCCTGGTGAGCACGACGAACTGGGAGAAGGGGCGGATCATTTCAGCCTGGCGGAAGGCGATGATCGACTCGGGCGCGCCTGCGCAGGCCTATTCCGACGAGGCCTGGGCGCGCCGGGTGGGCAACGTGAGCGGCCAGCACGTGGGCCGCCTCCGCCGCGTCTACGACCGCTTCGGCGGCGGCTTCGACAGTTATCCGGGCTTGTTTTGGAGCCATTTCCAGGCGGCCCTCGATTGGCACGACGCCGAGATGTGGCTGGAAGGGGCCGTGCAGAACAGTTGGTCCGTCGCCCAGATGCGGAACCAGCGATGGGAAGCGACCGGCGCGGCGGAAGGCGAGGCGCCGCCGCCCGACGAGGTGATCGCAAGCGAATTCGACGAAGACTCCCAAGCCCGCGAAGAAATTCCGCCGGAGAAGATCGATGCCTCGCGCGGCGTCGTTCGCGATCCGGACGCGGACGACGCGACCGGTCTGGCCGATTCGGAGGGCGAGGCGGACGACGAGCCGCCGTTCGACGCCGGTCCGCCGGCGGGCCCTGATTCAGCCGGTTCGTCGGGCGGCGTGGCGATTCGCCCGTTCGCCAATCTCCCGAAGCTGCCCGACGACGTGCAGGAGGCCCTCGAGAGCTTCAAGCTGGCAATCCTCGCCCACAAGCTGACCGGCTGGGATGATGTGTCGTGCGACGACATCCTGGCGGCCCTCGACGCGCTGAAGCAGTTGGCCCTCGCGCCGAGCGACCGGTAAGCGGCGCTGGGGCGGCGGCGAGAACGGTGGGCGAGGCAAGCGCGGGGCAAGCCCACGCGGCTAACGGTCGGGGGCGACGGCGAGAACGGTGGGCGAGGCAAGCGCGGGGCAAGCCCACGCGGCTAACGGTCGGGGGCGACGGCGAGAACGGTGGGCTTGCCGCGCTTGTGGCGCCACCGACGCGTAACCACGAGGAGCTGCCCGGTGGGGCGGCGCTTGCCGTTTGGCCGTGTTGAGGCTTGCGGCTCCGGGATGGGTGGTGGGTGGTGTTGGGCGGATGGTGATGGGGCGCTTTGCACCACCCTACGTGATTGGTTTGGTGGGGCGGCGGTGGGGCGGCGCTTGCCGTTTGGCCGTGCTGAGGCTTGCGGCTCCGGGATGGGTGATAGGTGGTGTTGGGCGGATGGTGATGGGGCGCTTTGCACCACCCTACTTGAGGCGCACGAGGCGCATTCGCATTGGCTGGAGCGGAACGGTCAGCCGGCCGCCGGCACAGTCGAGCGATTCGCCGCTGAGCGCGTCGGTCGCCGCGGGCGCGGCTAGGCCCATCCGGCCGAGATCGAGCGCCAGCTTTGCGGCCACGGCCTCGCTGGGCGAGAGGTTGGAGACTACCAGGAGCGCGCGGCCGCTCGGTTCCGCCGACTTGGGGTGCAGGTAGAGGCTCACCTTGACCTCTTCGGGCGCGGCGGACGCCAGTGGATTGGCTTCCCAATAGGGGTGCCACTCGGCCTGGCCGACGCCGAAGCGGGTCATCACGTTCCAGATCGGCGACATTCTTTCCAGCGCGGCCAGCCCGCAGGGACGTACCCGCACGTCGTGCAGCAGCGAGACCGCCAGGGCGTGGTCGAACGTCCATTCGGGCGGCCGTTCGTAGGCCAGGAACTCGCACGGCACGCCGAAGTTGCGGCCCATGAACTCCGCGCGAAACGCGCCGAGCGGGAGTTTCTTCAGCGGGTCGCCCGACAGCTCGCCGCCGGCAAACTGCTCGCCATCCCAATACGAGTCGGCCCAAGCCAGGGTCGGCGTCGCGCAGCAGGTGCTCTGGTGCGCGCTGATCAGGCCGCCGGGGTGAAACATCGCATACAGCCGCTGCATCAGCCGCCGGACGCCGAAGATCGGATAGCTGGGGCGGAGGCTGCCGTCGGCGGCGCGGTAGCCGCAGCCGTGCCGCTCGTTGCAGCAGGCCCAGGGTTCGATCGTGCCGTCGAGATACAGCCCGTCGAAGCCATAGCGGCGCCGCGCCTCGCCGATGCCGTCCGCCAGCCGGTCGGCCCAGACGCTGTTGTAGCAGACCCTGAAATCGCGCTGCTCCGGATGGCGGTACCAGCCGGGCGTGATCCGCCCTTGCGTATCCTTGACGAGAACCTCGTCGGACAGCTCCGCCCACTCCGGCGCGAGCGACGAGAGCTCGTAGCCGTGATAGACGAGCACCTTCATGCCGCGCTCGTGGCAGGCGTCGACGATCCGCTTGAAGTCCGCCTCGGGCGCCGTCACCGGATAGTTCTGGATCGGCAGCCAGTCTTCGTGAAACACGGCGGTCTTGGCGCCCAGCTCGGCGGCCCGGTCGAGCGTGGCCCGTGGATTGCCGTCGGGGAACGCGCGATGGCAGAGCCACCACTCCTTGGGGACTGGCAGCGTCGAGCCGACGCCGAGTTGCGGCACGTGCCAGATTCGCCACTCGTGGAAATCGTTCGGCCACGGTTTGACCGGCGTCGCCTGGAACCCGAACGTGAACGTCACCGGCAGCCGCACGGTCGAGTCGAGCAGCCGCGCCCGCAGAACAACCTCGCTGTCATTGACAACGACCTCCACAGCGCGGTCGGCCGATTCCGGCTGCCAGGCCTTGTCGGATTCGGCGAACCATCCGAGGCCGCTGTTTTCGCTGCCGAGCCATACGAACGGCCTGAAGGGGAGCTGGAGGCCCGAGGCGGGCAGTTCGCCGCTGTTACTCGCACTACCCCAGCGGCCGGGGAAGTAATGGAAGAGGGTGGCTCGCTCGCGTTTCAGCGGCGTTTCCAGCCAGAGCTGTTCGAGCTTCGGCGATCTCCGGTGCTGCGGCAAGACGACGACGTCGACGCGGATCAGGCCGTCCATCTCGATCCGCGTGGTGCTGTTGACGATCAGCTCGTCGCCCGCCTGCCATCCGGAGACGATCACCTGGGC
>JAMOAF010000961.1 GCA_023621895.1 Planctomycetota bacterium | reverse complement strand
CTCGATCATGAAGCGAGCCGGCTACGCGACCGGCGTGGTGGGCAAGTGGCACCTCGGTCTTGGCGAGAGGCCCAGCCCCAATTGGAACGGCGATCTGAAGCCGGGCCCGCTGGAGATCGGATTCGACTACTGCTTCCTCATGCCCACGACCGGCGACCGGGTGCCCAGCGTGTTCGTAGAAAACCACCGCGTCGTGGGGCTCGATCCGAACGATCCGATCACCGCCAGCGACACGAACCCCGACGGCCAGCCGACCGGCATCACCCACCGCGCGACGCTCCGCATGGATTGGAGCCACGGCCACAACCAGTCGATCGTCAACGGCATCGGCCGGATCGGGTTCATGACCGGGGGGCACAAGGCCCGTTGGCGCGACGAAGACATGGGCGACATTTTCACTTCCAAAGCGGTCGCCTTCATCGAGAAACACCAAAAAGAGCCGTTCTTCCTCTTCTTCGCCACGCACGACATCCACGTGCCGCGGATGCCCAACGAGCGGTTCCAGGGCGCGACCAGGCTCGGCTACCGGGGCGACGCCATCGCCCAGATGGACTGGTGCGTGGGCAAGGTGCTGGGCACGCTCGAGCAGCTCAAGCTGACCGAGAACACCCTGGTCATCTTTTGCAGCGACAACGGGCCGGTACTCGACGACGGCTACAAGGACGGGGCGGTCGAAAAGATCGGCGGCCACAAGCAGGCCGGCCCCTGGCGGGGCGGCAAGTACAGCGTGTATGAAGGCGGCACGCGCGTTCCCTTCCTCGTCCGCTGGCCGGCGAGGATCAAGCCGGGTGTTTCCGACCAGATCGTCTGCACGGTGGACCTGGCGGCGAGCATGGCCGCACTGGTGGGTCAGGAACTGCCTCACGACGCCTGCCCCGACAGTTTCAACGTGCTCGCCGCCCTCGTTGGCGAGAAGGACGCCAAGGGGCGCGAGCACCTCGTCGAGCAGGGCCGCGGGCTGGCCTTGCGCGTGGGCGATTGGAAATTCATCGACCACCAGTCGCCCAAGGTCGTCTCCGCGCTGACGTTTGAAAAAGGTCCCGGGCAGTTCGAATTGTTCAACCTGGCCGACGACCCCGGCGAGACGAAGAACCTGATCGGCGCCTACCCCGATCGCGCGGAGCAAATGAAAGCCCGCCTGGCCGCGATTCGCAATTCGGATCGCAGCCGCCCATGATCGGTAGGGTGGTCCAGAGCGGACCATAGTCCACGAGCCTGAAATCACCGATACGTTGACAACCAGCGCCAATGCCAGAATCGCCCTATCGGCAGCGGCGGCCCACCGCAATGCGGCCGTCGCTGGTGCCCGTGGGTGGTCCGAAGCGGACCATCCCCGACGAGCCTGGAATCGCCGATACGTTGACAACCTGCCCCGAATGATGTGGGATTTCCAGCGGGCCGCCCGCGAGGCGATGGTCTATCTGCCTGCGACGGCCAAGATGAGTCCCAGTCCCGTGGCCTTCGCTTTTCACGATCAAGCCGGGACGACGGAGATCTCGGCGAACAAGTTCGCCTACCTGCTCTGGGCGGCGAGGGAGGATGTCTTTGCGGCGGTCGCTCCCCGCGTGGTGGCGGCCAAACCCGAAACGGTCGCAATGCCCTCCAAAACCGGGCAAATTCGCGCCGCCGAGATACCAGCATGCGTCTCCGATGCGCGTCCCGCAAACGTCCAGCGCTGCGTCTGCTGCGGGACATCTTCCATGAGCTCCGACTCGCCATTCCGCTCACGGTTTCCGACCGGCCCGCGTTGGACTGTACCGACTAGCGAACAAGTAGGGTAGTCGCTGGGAAAAGCGATAGCCTGCGCAAGCGGCGGCCGATAACCTGTTTGCATGGGGAGGGATATTCTCGAGACATTCACGGACGAGGTAAAACTATGAAGCGGGGCTTTCTCTGCGCCTTGGCCGGGCTGGCGGCCGTTTTGGTGCCAATCGGAATTGTCTGGGCCGAGGAAATTCAGTTTGCCAGCCAGTCCGCGCAGCAAGCCTGCGATCCGACGCGACAGGTGGCGATCAGCGGCAGCGGTTACTGTGCGGACGGGGCTTCGGGTACATCCTGCTACGATTCGTGGCGGGATGGTCTTGAGGGGGGAATCGAACTCACAATGCTTGATCTCTACGCCAACCATGGCGTTGGCGAGGCCAATGGCGGCAACGCCTGGTTCGACGGGGGCTCGGACATCGCGCCCAGTATGCGGTACTGGCTCGGTTACCGGGGCCAGGAGGGGCTGGGCATCCGCGCGCGTTATTGGAGTTACTACAGCGCCATGGACCGGCCCGATGAATTCTTCGATGTCCGAATGTTCGACCTTGAAGCCACGGCGGTGGTGAGTGTGTGCAAATGGACGATCGACGGCTTCGCCGGCGCGCGGTGGGGAGAGTTTGACTGGACAGACGAAGAGGGAGGCGGCGTTGGTTCCGGCTACAATTTCGACGGCATTGGGCCCACGTTGGGCGTGAATCTCCGGCGTCCTATCGTGAACCGTTTGTCCCTGGTCGGCGGCGTTCGCGGGAGTGTCCTCTACGGCGACGAGACCGAGTTGGCAAATAACAACACCGCCCGGGGCACCTCCTACTACGTGACCGAATTCCGTTTGGGTCTGGATTATCGCATCCCACGGCGGAACGGCCGTTGCCTGACCCTCGGTGCGGCGTGGGAGAACCAGTTGTACAGCAGCTTGAGCGGCAACGTCGACAACGACATCGACCCGGAGGACATTGATATCACGCTGGCCGGACCCGTGGTGTCGATCAGTTTCGAACACTAAGCATTTTCCCAATGGCCCGGTCTTCGACCACGGCCCGCAACCGCAGCGGGCCGTGCGCTTTTCTTGACGCGATACGGAGGGCTGCAAAACAGGCCGGAAGAGCGCCAGCGCGTGCTCAAAAGCGAGTTCCCCTTCACGCGCAGGGGGTGGCACACGCTGTCGGAATTCAGCAGTCAACGGTCGCCCCCGCAGAAGCCTGAAATTGCCCGGACGCACTGCCGGCGCAACCCCGCGTAACCGAAACCGATCGTCACCAGGCAGTAGACCGCAATCGCTGCCGGCTGCGCGCCGTGCTCGAGGAGTTGCGGAGTGTCCAGGTACGAATCGCCGGATACCCAGGCCGCGGCCAAATAGACGCCATTGGCCAGGATGCAGAAATTGGCGACGAACCACGTCCAGTCCCTCCGCACGAGGATCGCGACGGCCAGGGGAATTGCCGCGCCGAGCACCGGTCCGCCCCAAAGCGTGACGAGCGGCCTGGGGTCGGGATCGAAGATGCTGTAGGGCAAATGCCAGGACACCAGGTCGGCCGTCTTCAACGTTCCGCCACAGGCCCAGCCGCAGAGGATGTGGCCCGACTCGTGGACGAACGTCATTACGCACCACGACGCCAGGAGCAGCAGCACAGACTTGAGAGCACGCGTGAACAATCCGATCCGCCTCGCTTGTCGCGAAGATGGGGCGCGCCCGTTCCGGCCGGCG
>JAMOAF010000701.1 GCA_023621895.1 Planctomycetota bacterium | reverse complement strand
GAAGCCCCGGTTCCGGCGGCAGGGGAGCAGGGTCGTTGTCGCAGGTAATCGCAAGACAAAATGCGCTCGGCTGCTTTAGTGCGCCACGTTCAAAGTCAATACTTGCGATGGTCTTTTCCGGGTGAGGATTTTCCCAAGTGCAAGCGTAAACGTGTATCTTCCTTGACCTCCTGGAAGCCGCCGGATTTGTCCCAGACCAGGCGATTGAGGCACGTGTCGCCATTTGGGGGCGATTAGAATGCCACTCCCTCACATGGCGGCCGGTGATGACGGGCATGGTTTCTGACGCCCCGTCTTCATAGTGGAACGTGTACGCTGCGACCTGCTGCGCGAGGACCCCATCGTGGGTGGTGCCATGCAGGAAGTGCACTTTTGCCGCTCGACGGTTAACCGCAATGCCTTGCACTTCTTTCGGACACCCGGAAACGAACTGCCCTGCAAGTTGAATGTAGCGCCGTCCAATATCAAAAGGAACCTGATTCGCAGTGTAAGGGCCGACAGGCATTTCGCCCAAATGATTTTCTGGCACGTCCGTTCCTTCGTTAAGAAAGCGGTTGGCCTTTGACTGAATGTCCACAGTGAAGAATCTGCCGGGGGGCGGTGGAGGCTGCACCGGCCCGGACGGCTTAGAAAACAGCCAAAATCCGATCAATCCAAACAAGACGGCCGCCACCGAAGTCGCCAACGCCGCTGATAGCCATTTTGGGCCACCGAGGGGCCTCAACGGGCGCTTCAATCTCGCCGGCCCACCCGCGACGGCTGCTGCACGTGCGCCAGGTACTCGCCCAGCACCTCGGCCACCTCGCCGGCCGTCTGGAACCGGTCTTCCGGCTTCTTTTCCAGCAGCCGGTCGATGATCGCCACGAGCCAGTCGGGAATCTCGGGGTTCACCTCGCGGATCGGCCGCTGCGTGTCCTCGCAGACGCGGTGGATCGCGCCCGAAGGGGTCTCCGCCCTGAAGGGCGAGCGGCCCACGCACATCGCGTACAGCACGCAGCCGAGGCTGAACAGGTCGCTGCGGTGGTCGACCGGCGTGCCCCGGGCCTGCTCGGGCGACATGTATTGCGGCGTGCCGGCGGCAACGTTCGTCTGCGTGAGCTGCGCCTCGTGGATCACGCGGGCGAGCCCGAAATCGGTGATCTTCACCCGCTCCACGCCGTTTTCCAAAAGGATGTTGCTCGGCTTGATGTCGCGATGCACCAGCCCCTGAGCGTGCGCGGCCGCAAGACCCGAGGCCGCCTGCATGCCGATGCGGAGAATCTCTTCGACCTTCAGGTGCCCGCTCCGCTGGATGCGGTCCTCGAGCGACACGCCGAGGATGTATTCCATGACCAGAAACGGCACTTCGCCCGCGTCTTCCACGGCGTGGATCGTCACCACGTGCTCGTGGGTCACCGCGGCCGCCGACCGGGCTTCGCGAAGGAACCGCACCCGGGCCGGCCCGCTGGAGGCCAGGTCGGGATTGAGCACCTTGACCGCCACGAGCCGTTCGAGCTTCGCGTCTCGGGCCTTCAAGACCGTGCCCATCCCGCCGCGGCCGATGACTTCGAGAATCTCGTACCCCCCCAGCCGGCCCAGGTGCCGCGGGTTCGTCGAAGGGCTGAGGAATTGCAGCAAGGGGGGGCCGATGCTTGATGCGGCGACGGTCTCGTCCAGATCGTCCGCCTTCAGCTTCCGCATCGCTTCCAAGAATGCCTCGGAGCGGCTGGCCTCCCCCCCGGAGGCGATTTCGGCTGGAATCACGCTGCTTGCGCCAGCGAGCGAGTCCAATCGCCGGCGGCAGGCCTGGCAGGTTTCCAGGTGGTCGGCAATCGCCGCCTGCCTCTCCTCGGGCAGTTTGCCGTCGAGCAAGGCCTCGAGCTCAGACTGTTTCAGACATGCTTGCGGCTGAGACATCGGCGCGCTCCTTATGTACTGGGGAACTTGTGCCGGGGCGCGGGGCCGAGTGGACGTTGCCACGCCCCCTCACAAGCTAATTCCCCCGGCTCTGGCCGAGTCTTTCAGCACTTTCCGATATTTCTAGGGGGGGTCGCGGCGCCCGGCAGGCGGACCCCCTCTCCGGAGAGCGGGGGGCGGAAGCGTTTTCGGCCGGAGCCTTTCGCCGCATCTTGCGCGAAAAAATGTGCAGAGCCCCCCCCGGGTTTCGGCGTTCCGTCTTTACGCAGTTCCTGCCGAAGCCGGTCGGCAGATCGAACCTGGCTGCCGTTTCAACCAGGGGCGTGCGGGCGTGCCGCGCAGAGTTGCGGCTTCTGCGGTCAGAACCGCGCGACGCTTTTCAATCGGCAACCGGCCAGCTTGACGGGCTAATGGATCAGGGCAAGTCTATCCAATTAAGATCCTCGTCGAGCAGGCTCTCTTGCACCGCGTCGACGGCAGAGCCTTCGCGGTCGGTCAGTTCTGCGAGCAACTCGGCGTAGTCACCGATTGCCTCCGCGCTGCCCGCTTCGAGACGGATACTTCTTGGACGGTTTGCCAGCAGAGCCGCGAGATTCGCCTCCGTTGCGAGCGACGCGAAGAACTGGTCGCGGACGCCAAGTGCCTGCGCGCCCGCTGCCGGCCCCCACTGGGTGTCAGACTCTGGCAGCGAGAACGTGTCCCTGACCGAAGGAAATCGAAGTCGGATGAGTGAAGGACTCGCTGGCGGATAGAGAGACGCGCCGGCGTGCTGGGCTTCCCACGGCAATTCGGACGTGTTGACCGTCCGCAGCCGGGGGGCGAGCGTAGCGGCCATCACGTCGTACGGATCATCATGGCCCAGGCCAAGCACATGGCCAAGCTCGTGGGTGACGACCGAGAGCAGGTCCATGTCGCCGTAGGTGGAACCCGCCGGTGCCGCCCGATCGACTCTCCAGCCGTAGCCGGCCGCGTCGAGATCGATCCACACCGTCGCGCCGAATGTGGCGCCCAAGGTCGTGCCGTTCAGGCTGGCCGTGCGAACTTCCACCCGATCCAACAGGCTCAACTGGGCTTGATCCAAGCCGGATTGCGACCAGATGCCGATCGCCTGCCGGACCACCGGCTCCAAGGCCGCGCCGATCAGCGGCGCGCCAACCTGTGCGACCGTGGCCGGGTCTCCGGCGAGGTTCAGTTCGTCAAAATGAACCTGGACATTCCCTCCGGCCAGGCCCTGCTCGAGGGTCGCGGAGCCGTTCCAGTGAGTGGAGAAGATCAGGGTCGGTCCGTTCCACAGCGTGAAGCCGATCGTGTCCGGCGCCATTTCCTGCGAGCCGGGTTCGCCGACGTCGGTCATGTTGACGATCATCGTCAGGCCGCCCAGGGAATAGCCGGTCGCTTGGTTGATCAGGTTCGCCTTGGCGGTGAAAGTCGCCTGGTCGGTCACGGGGTTTACCAGGAGCGTGTTGGTGACCGTGGACTTGACTCTCCAAGGTGTGCCGTCCTCAGTCCGGAGGATCGAGGTGAACTGGCCTTGGAGGTTGGTCAGCGTTTTGTTCCATTTGACGTTGAAGCCGAAGTTCATCTTGCTGCCGTCGGCCAGGTCCAAGTTCACTTCGTCGGTCAAGAGCGTGATTGACCCATCCGAGTTTGTGACGGTCTTCGTCACGGTGGCCGTGCGGCCGTACGAGTTTTCCTCGATCAGGTAGCCGCCGCCGGTGATGAAGTCGCCGGTGGGTCTGGCCACGGTTACCAGCGTTTCCTCCGGGAACTCCGCGTTCGTGTAGAATCTGCCAACTTCTACGGTGATTGCGTAAGTCATGCTGACTGCGGACCCAAGCTGACCTGAAAAAGTCGCCACTGCCACGCCGGTCAGCGGATCGTTGTCGATCGGATGCACGGGCACGTCGGCAATGGTCCTGACCGTCGCCCCGTTGTCGGCCCTGGTGATCACGAACGTCACCGTGCCGGTGGGGATGCCGTCTCGGGTGATGTCGCCGGCGTAAGGATCGTAAAGCGAATTGAAGAACGTGATATCCTGCACCACGGCGCGGAGTTCGACGGCAAATGGGAAGTCTCCATCCGGCTGGGCAGAAACGAACGTCGGGCCGACGTAGGTGGCCATCGCGTCCTCCTTGGCGACCGTCAAAAAGATACTTACTTCGGTGGAGCGCAGCTCATCGTCGGTGACGGTTGCCACGATCTCATACTGACCCGGCTCAAGGTCGGCGATGCCGGTAATCCTCCACTCGGCAGAGCCACCGGTGCTTGTTACCGTGGTCAGCGCCAGCCCACCGGCAATCGTGCCCGCGTCCGGCAAGTCCAA
>JAMOAF010000978.1 GCA_023621895.1 Planctomycetota bacterium | reverse complement strand
GATCGTGTGCCCGCCGACGCCCGAATTGCGAAACGCGAATTTCAGTTGGGGATATCGCGCGAAACAGAAGGCTTCGAAATAATTGGAGTGCAGGTGCTGGGCCGTGATGCTGTCGCCGGCCATCACCCAGACATCGCCGTCCTTAAGGGGGAAATCGGCCAGGGTCTGCGCGCCGGCCGCCAAAGCCGCCGCAATCAGGACGATCGCCAAGAGGGAATTCCGATAGACGTGCCGCATCACTCGCCCTCCGACTTTGATCAGGGAACCGGTTGCGATTGTCCGGCCCCACCTTCTTGTTGCGGCCGCCGGGAACCCGCGACGGCGGCTCGACAAAGCTGAGTCTCATCGTCGCCGAGGGCCGTGTCAAGCACCCGGCGGGAGTCCAACGGCACACTCGGATGCACGGCCGCCAGGCTGGCGCCTCAGGACTCGATTCGCATGTCGTAGCAATAAAGGCTCTTGCTGTCGCGCACGTAGAGCCTGCCGCCGGCCAATGCGGGGTATGTCAAGGTCTCGTCGCAGAGCTTGCGGCGATCAAGGATCTGGCACGACTGGCGATTGGCGGCCAAGAGCAGAACCTGGCCGTCCTCGCACATGACAAGGGCGCGGTCCTGCGAGACAATCGCGTGGCAGACACCTTTGACGCACTCCTCGTCGTCGTAGACCCAGAGGGTCTTGAGCAGACCCTTGGGATCGGCCGGCGCGGCGTCGGCGAGCACGAGCCCGGAGCTGGCGCAGAGGACCGTCTCGCCCCAGACGGTAGGGGTCGACACGTCGGGAGCGATGTCTTCATTGATGGCGGCGGGCTCTTCAGCGATTGCGCCCCCCTGGTTGAAGGAGAGCAGCCGCGCCCCCTCCTGGTCGCTGGTCAGCAGGAGCTTGCCGTGGACGGCGACGGGCGAGGGGACGATGTAACCCGAGGCGTTTTCCACCGGGATTTCCCAGAGGCGCCGGCCACTGGCCAGGTCCCAGGCCCCGGCCGTGCGATCGTCGTAGCCGACAACCTGCTCGACGCCGCCGAGGGTGGCCAGTGTCAAGTTGGCGTAGTTCAGTCCGTGGCCGGCGCCGGTCCAGAGGACCGCGCCGGTTTCCGGGTCCAGCGCGGCGACGGGCCCGCCCTTTCCGCCCGGGCTCACCAGGAGCTTTCCGTGCGCCATCAGCGGCGATGCGGTGTAGCCCCACTCGGGTGTCTTCTGGGCGAACTCCTTCGCCAGGTGTTTCTGCCAGGCGAGGCTGCCGTCGGCCATGCGGAGGCAGTACAGCTCGCCCCAGGCATTCAGGCAGAACACCTTGCCGTTATGAATCAAGGGAGCGGCGCGCGGCCCGGCGCCGTAATCCATCTCGCGGTCGTTGGGATACTCGTGGACCCACCGCGGCTGGCCGTCGGCCGCGCCAAAGCACCGCCAATAGTCCCGTTTGCCATCGTGGTCGGCGGCGACGACGCCCCCTTCGCCAACGGAGATCGGCGCATGGCACTCGCCGGCCGTCTGGCGTCTCCAGAGCAGCTTCTCTGGCGGGAGTCGCCGGGGGACCTCGGCCGAGAAGCCGTTGCCATTCGGGCCGCGCCAGCACGGCCACTCCCCGCCGCCGGCGGCCGCCGGCTGGGGCCGCGCGGCGGCCCCGCTGGTCGCGGCTGGGGCTGCCGCCGGCTTCTGCGCTGGTTGGTGCAGGGCGTACAGCGTGCCGCGCAGCAGCACGTAGACGACGCCGTCGGCCGCGATCGGCGTGCAGTCGGCGCCGATGCGGATCGAGCTGAGCACCTTTTTCTCTTTCCCCGCGGCGAGCACGTGGAACGACTTCTTTGTCACCAGGTAGACCTTTCCGTCCGCGACCAGGGTCGAGCCCCACGTTTCGTTGCCGGTTTCGAAGGTCCAAAAGCAGTGCCCCGTGTCGGCGTCGAGGCAGTAGAGGCGGCCGGTCAGGTCCGCGATGTAGACCAGGCCATCGGTGATCGAAGGCGTCGACAAGCTGCGATCGATCTGGTCGAAACACCAGATTCTACCGCTCTGGCTGATGTCTCCACTCCCCGTGGCGTCGATGCAGTGCAGGGCGCCGCGGCCCGGACCGTGGCGCGGGTCCCGGCCGATGGCGACATAGACCCTGTTGTTGTGAAGCACCGGGCTGCCGACGATCTCGCTCATCGACAGCAGGCGGCCGTTGGCGTCGCGGTGCTTTGCCAGGTCCCGCTTGATGGGCTCCGTGTCGCCTTTCGCCCAGCGGAGCACGTCGATATCGCCGAGCGAATAATTGTCGACGCCGATCACCTTGTATTCGGGGAGGTTGCAGTCGTAGCTCCAGACCTTCCGCAGCTTGACGGGCTCTTGCGGCACGTTTCTGAGGGCCTCGAAGGCGTAGCAGAGGCCGTCGCCGCCGCCGTAGAAGACCAGCCGCTTGCCGTTCACTTCGCCCAGCGACGGCGGCGACCACTGCCCGTGCAACATCGCGTGCCCGATTCTCTCGGTGTCGGTGGCGAGCAGCCGGCCGGTCCGCTTGTCCAGGGCGATCAGGTTTGGAGCGTCGGGGTTGGGCGGCGCGGCGGGTTTTCCATACCAGCCCGGCCAGCGCTCGATCCCGTTGCAGCTGGAGATGTAGAGGATGTCGCCGTCGATCAGCGCGGCGTTGCTGAACGTGTCGGCCGGCCGGGTCCTCACCTCGGTCCAGAGGTCGTAGGTCCAAAGGATATCCGCGTCGGTCGCTTCGAGCGTGGCGGGCTGTTGGCCGTCGCCCGCCTTGTAGCGGGCTTCGTCAACGAATGGCCCCTGGTTGCCGTTGGCCAGACCGTGGATGTCGAGGCAAACGATTTCTCCGCGCTGCGTCAGCGCGTAGGCCCGGTCGCCATCGACCGAGGTCGAGGAACAGACGCCCCAACCTTGCGTCTGGGCATGCGTCGCGACAAGGTAGTCCCAGGAGCTCCATTGGTCGTACTTTTCCGGCCGCTCCGGGGTGGGGAAGTCCCGGATCGGGCAGATGAGCTGCCAGAGCAGGTCGCCTGTTTCGGCGTTGAAGCACTTGATCGCGCCGCCTTGGCGGTTCGGGCCGGACGTGCCAACGAACACCCGCCCGCCGGTTGCCGTGGGGTTGCCCCAGGTGGTTGTGCCGAGCCGCACTTTCCACTTCACGCAAGGGTTCTCCTCGGAGGTGAAAAAGGTCGTGTCCTCGCCGGCGGGCGCCCGCAGGTCCGGCAGGCCCGTTTCTGGAGAGACCATGTTTCGATCGGCGGTGCGCCCCCACTCGGGCCAATCAGCCCCCCGCGACGTTGCCGCCAGGAGAATCACTCCCGCAGTCATGCCGGCCAATAGGACTTTCTGCATCTTCACTAATCACCCTTTCGTGTCTTCGGTTGGAGAGAGCGTGACTCGCGTCGAGCGACCGGCACCAGATGCTCCCTGATGCGCCGATTCACGCGCGACGCGCAGTGTTCAATGGATCCGGCGGATGTCTCCGCAGTGGAATCCCGGATTACCGGTCGGCAATCCGATTGC
>JAMOAF010000187.1 GCA_023621895.1 Planctomycetota bacterium | reverse complement strand
GCGAATCTCGTCGTTGACATACCGGATCATCGCCTGGCGCTGTTGGACGGGGATGCTCAGCGATTGATCCAGCAGGTAGATCACCGCCAGCCGGTTGCTGATCCTGACCATCTGGACTTCGGTCAGGGCGGCGGTGATCAGCAGCAGGAGCAGGGTGCGGAGCGAGAGTGCGCAGATGCGGCGATAGGGCCCAAGCGGGGCCAATCCCCGGAAGCTCGACCACCATAGCGGCGGAATCACCAGCAGGAGCAGGAGATACCACGGCGACTGGAAGGTGATTCGATAGTCGAACATGTAACCGCGTCTTCCCGCAGGGAGCAGTCGGTCATCAGCGATTGGCTGCGTGGGGCCGAATCACTTGAACACGGTGATTATTGGTGTCGAGAACGTGGATTCTTCCTTGGTGATCCTGGACGAGGGCCCAGGGGTTGTACAACTGCCCCTCGCCGCGACCCTGGACGCCCCAGACGCCCAGAGAGCGGCCATCGCGGGTGAACCGCTGGACGCGATGATTGCCGAATTCCGCCACAAGCAGGGTTCCGGGACTATCGAGGACCAGATCATAAGGATAGTGCAACTCTCCCGCCGCGCCACCCTGGGTCCCCCACATTTGGAGGAAGCGTCCCTGGCTATCGAACTCCTGGATACGGTGGTTGCAGGCGTCGGCCACCCAGACGTGGTCGTTCTCGTCGACGGCCAGGTTTTGGGGCCGCATGAACTTTCCGGGCTCGGAGCCGTGGCCGCCCCACTCGGCGAGAAACCGGCCGGAAGGGGAGAACTTCTGGATCCGGTCATATTCGCCGTATTCGCTGACATAGTAATTCCCCTGCGAGTCCTGGACCGCATCGGTCACCAGTCCGAACTCGCCTGGCCGTTCGCCTTGAACACCCCCGATCGTTTGGACAAGCAGCCCTTCGGGCGAGTAGATCAGGATCCGGTAGTAGTGCGTATCGGCGACGAGAATCCGCCCGTCGATCCCGACCGAGAGACCGGTCGGCTTGCCGAACTGGTGGTCGGGTGTGCTCCACGCCCGGAGAAAGCGCCCATCGGACCGGAAGACCTGGATTCTGGCCGTCATATCGACGACATAGATTTGGTCTTCCGCGTCAATCGCCATTGCGCGGGGCTTTTGGAACCGGCCGTCGGTAATCCCGCGAGCCCCCCAGACCGTTTCGAACGATGCAAACGACGCGGTCGATTCGGGCTCGCAGCCCAGACAGGTGACGAGAACTGCCAGGCCGGCGACCAGGATCGCGGGACCCAGCCAAACAGTCCCGGGCACCGGTCCCCGATTTTCCGGACAGGCTGGAACCACCTCTCTGGCAAGCTGGAACATTGAACCTTGAACCCCGCCCGCGGGCGCCTTGACCCTCAATCGCAAAGGCCTGTATAGTAAGATATTACGTTCACGAGGACAAAACGCAACCGCCCCAGGGGAACGATTCATGTCGCCACTGGTAATCGACGTACGCAGCGCCGAGGATCCGCGCGACGTGGTGCACCGGGCGGTGCAGGCAATTTCCGAGGGCGGATTGGTTGCCTTTCCGACGGAGACGGTGTACGGCCTGGCGGCGCGGGCCCTGGACACGAGCGCCGTGGGCCGGCTTTTGGACATCAAGGGCCGTCCCGCGAACAACCCGCTGGCGCTGGCGATTCGGGGTTCGGATGAGCTTTCGGACTATGTGCCCGACGCAAGCCCCTTGGCCCGGCGGCTGGCGCGGCGCTGCTGGCCGGGACCGGTAACGCTTGTCCTTGACGATTCTCACCCGGAAAGCCTGATCTGGCAACTTCCCTCGGCGGTGCAACGGGCCGTCTCCCCCGACAAGACCGTTGGATTGCGAGTCCCGGGGCACAGCCTGATCCTGGATGTGCTGCGAATGATTGCCGGGCCGGTCGTGCTGACCAGTGCGAATCGTTCCGGCGAGCCCGAAGCGAGCAGCGCGGCGGAGATTGTCGCGACTTTCGGCGACGAGGTGGCCCTGGTGCTTGACGACGGGCCTTGCCGATACGGGCAGCCGTCGTCGGTCGTGCGCGTCCGGGGCGACGATTACGAGGTCCTCCGCGTGGGAGCGGTCCCCGAACCGACGCTCCGCCGATTGGCCGGGCCAATGGTGCTTTTTGTCTGTACGGGCAATACATGCCGCAGTCCGATGGCCGAGGCCATGTTTCGCAAGATGGCGGCCGAGAAGTTGGGCGTCGCCCCGGACTGCCTGGAGGAGCAGGGCTGGTCCGTGATGTCGGCGGGCGTGGCGGCGATGACCGGCGGGCAGGCAAGCGACCTGGCCGTGACCGTGATGGCGCAGAGGGGAGTTGACCTGAGGGCCCACGAGGCACAACCGGTGAGCGAGGCGCTGGTCCGCTACGCCGACTACATCTTCACGATGACCCCCTCGCACCGGCAGGCGATCGTGCTCCAGTGGCCCGAGGCGAGCGACCGGACCACCACGCTCGCCGCCGATGGTTGCGAAATCTTCGATCCCATCGGCGGCCCGATCGAGCGTTACCAGGACTGCGCCGACCAGATTCAGACCGAGTTGATGAAGCGCATCGAACAATTGGGTTTGTGATTCCCCTCAAGAAACGAGATTAGCCATGCGCATCGCCGTCGGAAGCGATCATCGCGGCAACACGATTCGAGAAAAAGTCATCGATTACGTGAGGCAACTTGGGCACGAGGCGATCGATTTTGGGTCGTACGTGGAGGGGCCGGTCGACTATCCGGACATCGCCCTGAAGGTGGCGACGGAGGTCGGCCACGGACAGGCCGACCGGGGCATTCTGATCTGCGGAACGGGGATCGGAATGTGCATTGCCGCCAACAAGGTCCACGGCGTCAGGGCGGCGCCCTGCCATGACGATTTGACGGCGGAAATGAGCCGCCGCCACAACGATCTGAACGTGCTCTGCCTCTCGGCCGACCTGCTCGGCGAGGGCATCATCCACCGGATGATCGATATCTGGCTCACGACCCCCTTTGAGGGCGGGAGGCACGCCCGCCGCGTCGACAAGATCACGGCGATCGAAAAACGCCTGGAAGAGGAGTGCGAAGGAAAACCGGCGGTCTGACTTTCCCCCCTTCCCTGGTTCCCAAGCTCCAGCTTGGGAACGTTGCCATGTCCCAGACCGTGGTTTTCGTCATTCCAGGTGCCGCCTGGCGGCGGCCGCAAGCGAGCGTTCCCAAGCTGGAGCTTGGGAACGAGGTGGAGACTGAAAGACTGAACCCTGAACCCTGAACCCTGAACCCTCCTCCATGCCGCCCCAAACCAGCGCCGCCGACTTGCTCAGTGCCGAGCTGCTCGCCAAGCTCGAGAGGATGGAGTTGGTTAGCCGCAAGATATTTCGCGGGCGGATGAAAGGCGAGCGGCGGAGCCGCCGCAAGGGCCAGAGCGTGGAGTTCGCCGATTTTCGCAACTACGTGCCGGGCGACGATCTGCGGTTCATCGACTGGAACACCTACGCCCGGCTCGACCGCCTGTTTTTGAAAATGTTCATGGAGGAAGAAGACCTGCATTTCTACGCCTTGATCGACACCAGCCCGTCGATGGATTTTGGCGAGCCGACCAAGTTCCACTACGCCCGCCAACTAGCGGCCGCCCTGGGGTTCATCGGGCTGGTGCGGGGCGATCGGGTCAAGGTGCTGCCGATCGGCGAGTCGGCGGGGCGCGCGGCGCCGGTGCTCCGCGGGCGGCACCAGCTCTGGCGGATGCTCGAGTATCTCAGCGGCCTTGAGCCGGGCGAGACCTTCACGCTCGCCGACGCCGCCAAGAGTTTCTGCCTGCGGAACTCGGGCAAGGGGATTCTCGTGCTGATCACCGACCTGATGGACAAGTCGGGCTACGAAGCGGCGCTCCGCTACCTGTTGGCCCAGGATTTCGACATCTACCTGATCCACCTGCTTTCGGCCGAGGAGTACGAACCGGAGGTGCAGGGCGACCTGCGGCTGATCGACTGCGAGGACGGCGACGTGACCGAAGTGACCGTCACGGCGCCGCTCTTGAAGCGCTACAAACAGACGCTCCATGCCTTCATCGAAGCCGCCCGCGACTTTTGCAGCCGCCGAGGGATCCTGTATTTTCCAGCGCGGAACGACCTGCCGGTCGAACGCCTGATCAGCGGATACTTGCGTGAGCGAGGCCTGGTGCGCTGATGCCGCTCGACCTGGTCAACATGCTGTCGTGGTGGCAATGGCTGATCCTGGCGGCCGTGCCGCCGGCGATCCTTGCGCTTTATTTCCTCAAGCTGAAACGCAGGCCCCTGGAGGTGCCGAGCACCTACCTTTGGCGGCGCTCGATCGAGGACCTGCATGTCAACACGATCTGGCAGCGGCTCCGCCGCAACCTGCTCCTGTTCCTGCAATTGCTGCTCTTGCTGCTGATCATGCTGGCGGTGCTGCGCCCCGGGGTGAAGGGGTCGAAGCTCGTCGGCAACCGCTTCGTGTTTCTGATCGACAACTCGGCCAGCATGCAGGCGACCGATCTGGGAGAGTCCCGGCTGGAAGCGGCCAAAGAAGCCGCGCGGAATACGATCGAGCGGATGCAGCCCGGCGACGTGGCGATGGTCGTGAGCTTCTCCGACGTCGCTGAAGTGGAGCGGGAGTTTACCGGCAACCGGGGGCAGTTGGTCGAAAGCGTCGAGCAGATCGCGCCCTCGGCGCGCGCCACGTCGCTGGTCGAAGCGATCAAGCTGGCCTCCGGGTTGGCCAACCCGGGCCGCAGCGCCAACGACGACACGGACGTGCAGGTGGCCGAGCCCAAGCCGGCGACGCTTTACATCTTCAGCGACGGAAAGTTCGCCGATCCGGCGGCCCCGCTGGGCAATCTCGAGCCGGTCTACCAGCCGATCGGCGCCGACGCGGCGAGCAACGTGGGAATCGCCGTGCTGAACGTCCGCCGCAACGAATCCCGCCCCGACCAGTTGCAGGCCTTCGCCAGGCTGGAGAACTACAGCCAGGCCGAGGCCGACGTGGCGCTGGAGCTCTGGCTCGACGACGACATGATCGACGCTGCCAGATACCAAATACCCCCGGGAGAGTCCCAGGGATTCCAGCAAGACCTGGGCCCGCTCCAGTCGGGCAGCCTGCGCCTGGTGATCGCCAAGGCGAAGTTCCTCCATGAAGACGGGAGCGTTTCCGATGATCAGCTCGCCGTCGACAACCAGGCCTGGACGGTGATTCGCAAGAACCGCCCCGCCAACCTGCTGCTGGTGACGCCGGGCTGCGAGGCGATCCGCTTCGCCCTGACCACGGAGGCTGCAAGGCAACTGGCCAACGTGACGATCGAGCCGCCGGAGGTCTTGAACAAGGGCGGCGACTATGCCCAGAAGGCCGCCAGCGGAGCATACGACCTGATCATCTACGACCGCTGCCGGCCGCGGGAGATGCCGCAGGCCAACACGTTCTTTGTCGGCGCCCTGCCGCCCGTCTCCTTCGATCTCCCGCCCGATCGGGAGGGGGGCGAGTCGAAAAAGGTGGAACTCTGGCGCGCGCGGCCGGAGGTGGCCGGTCCGAGGATCATCGACGTCGACGCCGCCCATCCGCTCACCGGGTGGCTCGATCTGGACGACGTGCTGATCGCCAAGGCACGGCCGCTCGAAGTCCCCGCCGGAGGAGCGGTTCTAATTGATTCGCACCTTGGGCCGTTGATGGCAATCGCTCCCCGCGGCGGACTGGAAGACCTCGTGTTGGCTTTCAGTTTCGTCGAGGAGGAGACGGGTGACGACGGCGCGGTGCGCCGCTTCGCGGCCACCAACTGGCCGATCCGCACGAGTTTTCCGGTCTTCATGCTGAACCTGCTCAACTATTTCGGCGGCGGGCAGGCCGGCCTCGACACCCTCTCGGTTCAACCGGGGCGCCAGGTGTCCTTGCAGAGCCCCGCGCCGGGCGAACCGCTCCAAGTCCTCGCGCCAAGCGGCCGGAAGGTGGAAGTGCCGGTCGGCGACCTGGGTCGCGCCAATTTCGGCGAGACGGACGAACTGGGCGTTTACGAGGTTCGCAGCCGCGGCGCGGCGGTTGATTTCTTCTCCGTCAACCTCTTCGATCCGACCGAGAGCAACATCGCGGTCCGCCAGCAGATCCAGCTCGGACACGTGCCCGTCGAGGGACGCGCAGCCGGCTGGGAGTCCGCCCGCAAGGAGTTCTGGAAAGCGATCCTCTTGGCAGGTTTTGGCATCCTGCTTTTGGAGTGGTGGGTCTACCACCGCCGGGTGTATATCTGAGGAGATTGAGCCGAGTTTCGGTCAATTGGCGGGGATTCGTCGAAAAAAACCCGCTGAAACCGGCGAGACTTCCCGCGTCGGGCACTTAAGTGAGAGAGAAAGACCGCGCCTCCCTGGCGGCGGCATGGACTCCGTTGACCATTTGGAATGCTAGGGGTTAGAATTTTTGGCTGTTGATCTACGTTGATTCAAACTTATTTCACCCCGGAAGAGGGGGCTGCTGACAAGGATTCTTCACGCGCTGGCGTGATGACGGTTCGGCAGAGGCGCGGGCCGCCTTGTTGTCGCCTGTCGTCCTTCGACCGTGGGTTAAGCTGTTTCTCCCTTTTCCTGGTTACTTGCCCCGCCACCCTCCGCGACTGAGCGAGCGCCCCTTTGAAAGCATAGTCCATGGCTGAACTTCTCGTCCGACCGGTGGCGTCCCGGCGCGAAAGAAAGCAGTTTCTGGCGTATCCCTGGAAGCAATACGCGGGCGATCCGCATTGGATTCCGCCGCTGCGGGGCTACCAGAAGGAGCAGGTCGGCTACGCGCCGAACCCGTTCTACGACCGAAATCGAATTCAGACGTTTCTGGCCTATCGCGGCGGCGAGGTGTGCGGGCGGATCGCGGCGATCCTCAACGTCGGGCACATCGAATACCACAAGGAGCCATTGGGGTTCTTTGGCTTCTTCGAGTCGGTGGACGATCAGGAGGTGGCCGACGGGCTGTTCCGCGCGGTTTGCGACTGGTTCGCCGAACGCGACATCCACCAGGTCCGCGGTCCGACGAACCCTTCGCTGAACGCCGAGATCGGGCTGTTGATCGAGGGTTTCGACACGAGCCCGTACTTCATGATGACCTACAATCCGCCTTACTATGAGCGGCTCGTGGAGAACTTCGGTTTCCGCAAGTGCCAGGACGCCTACGCCTACTGGGGGCACGTGAGCATGTTGCCGAAGGTCATGGAGCGGCTGACCCCGATCTGCGAGCAGATCATCGATCGCTGCGGCGTGACGGTTCGCCCCTTGAACAAGGCGAGGTTCTTCGAGGACGTGGTATCGTTCGTTTCCGTTTACAACCAGGCGCTGACGAACACTTGGGGCTTCGTGCCGATGAGCGAGGCCGAGGTCCGCCACCAGGCCAAGGGCCTGAAGCACCTGATCGTCCCCGAGCTGTCCGTCGGCGCCGAGGTCGGCGGCAGGATGATCGGCGCCTGCTTCGCCCTATTGGACTACAATCCGCGGATCAGGGAGATCGACGGGCGGCTGTTTCCCTTCGGTTTCGTGAAGTTGTTGCGGAACAAGAAGGCGATCAAACGGCTGCGGCTGATTAGCACCAACGTGATTCCCGAGTATCAATTGCACGGGATCGGGCTGGTGCTGATGAGCGGGATCGTGCCGCGGGCGATCGAGTGGGGCATGGAGGAAGCCGAGTTCTCCTGGGTCCTGGAAACGAACACGTTCTCGCGGGGCAGCCTGGAAAAAGGGGGCGCCAAGAGGACGAAAACTTATCGCATCTATGACTGGTTCGGGCGTTGAACCGCGGATCGGCCAATCGTTCGCGGGGGCTGCCCGAACGAGTGCGGCAGGCTCCGTTGTCCGGCAAGGCGAGCGGCGCGCCCGGAGCGAAGGGGACCGGCCCCTTGGGGCCCGGCGCGCCAACCAAGACGGGAAAATTGCCAATGCGTGAAGTGGTCATCACTGGGCTGGGGCTGGTCAGCCCGATAGGCATCGAAAAAGCCGATTTCTTCCGCGCCCTGTGCGAAGGGCGAAGCGGCGTCGGCGTGCTCGACGAGCTGCGCGACACGGCGCTCGCCAGCCGGATCGGCGCCCGGGTGGGCGAGTTCAACGCCAAGGAACACGTCAAGCCCCGCAAGAACATCAAGGTCATGAGCCATGACATCCAAATGGGCTTTGTCGCCGCGGACAAGGCATGGATCGATTCCGGCGCAACGGACGGCGCGATCGACCCCGAGCGCCTCGGCGTCGCCTTTGGAGCCGACCTGATCGCCGTCGATCTGGCCGAGCTGGAACGAGCCTACAGGCGATGCACGCCCGACGGCGTCTTCGACCGAATGCTCTGGGGGCCGACCGCGATGGGCGAGATGTTCCCGCTCTGGATGCTCAAGTATTTGCCCAACATGCCGGCCTGCCACGTGGGGATCGGGCGCGACGGGCGCGGCCCAAACAACTCGGTGACCGTCGAGCGGGCCTCGGGGTTGACCGCCCTTGCCGAGGCGGTCCGCGTGATCCAGCGCGGCCAGGCCGACGCGATGATCGCCGGCTGCACCAGCTCGCGAATCCATCCCCAGGTCTGGGCAAAGGAAGACGCCTACCCGCTCTCGCGAAGAGTCGACGATCCGGCCGGCGCCTGCCGGCCCTTCGACGCCGATCGCGACGGCACCGTCCATGGCGAGGGCGCCGCGGCGGTCGTCCTCGAAGAGCGGACCTTGGCCGAGCGGCGCGGGGCCTTGCCCCTGGCCACCGTGTGCGGGATGGCCGCGACCTACCAGGCGCGGCTGCCGGGCCAGCCGCCGCGCCCCGAGGCCATCCGCAGGGCGATCCGCGGCGCCCTGGCCGACGCCCGGATGACACCGGACAAGATCGGCCACGTCAACGCCGATGGGATGGGGACGGTCGACGACGACCAGGCCGAAGCCGCCGCGATCCGAGAGGTGCTCGGCAACGTGCCCGTCACGGCCCCCAAGGGGAATTTCGGCAATCTCGGCGCGGGCGCGGGACTCGTCGAGCTGGCGGCGAGCCTGCTGGGACTGCAAAACGGAGTCGTCCCCCCAACACGAAACTACCAGACCCCCGACCCCAAATGTCCCGTCAACGTCGTCCGCGAGCGGCCGCTGGAGGGCGCGCTGGCCACGGCCCTGATCCTCAATCAGTCCCGCATGGGGCACTCGGTGGCCGTGATCCTCTCCAAAGCGTAAGGTACGGTTAAGGAACGAATCTCCTGGTTTCGCGGGCGACAAGTTCCGACCAACGATGACTGCCGACTATCGGGCCTGGGCCCACCAGGTTCGCCAACTCGATCAAGCGCTTGCCAGGCTGCAACCGGCGGCCGCCCACCTGGGGGTCGATTCGCCGGCGGCGACCCAATGGTTCCAGTTGCTCGACCACAAGCTTCTCCCCCAACTCCAGTCCAACCCGGTTCTTGTCGTCGCGGTCGTGGGGGGAACCAACATCGGCAAGTCCGTCTTGTTCAACCAACTCTCGGGCGAGCTGGCCAGCGCGGTCAGCCCCCTGGCCGCGGGAACGAAGCACCCGGTCTGCCTCGTGCCGCGGGGAAGCGTCGATGCCAGCCAGCTCGAGCGGCTGTTTGAGGGATTCGTGCTCAAGCCGTGGCGATCGGCCGACGACCCGCTCGAGGAGTCCGAGGAGGATCGGCTGTTTTGGCGCGTGGGGGCCAATGTCCCGCCGAGGCTTCTGCTCATCGACGCGCCCGACGTGGATTCCGACGCGGTCGTCAATTGGCGTCGGGCCAGGGCGATCCGCGAGTCGGCCGACGTGCTGATCGCGATCCTGACCCAGCAGAAGTACAACGATGCGGCGGTCAAGCAGTTCTTTCGCGAGGCCGCCGAAGCGGACAAGCCGGTGATCGTGATCTTCAACCAGTGCGATCTGAAGGCCGACCGCGACTATTGGCCGCAGTGGCTCACGACCTTTTGCGCGGAGACGGGCGCATCGCCCGAACTGGTCTACGTGGCGCCCCACGATCGGTCGGCGGCCGAGTCGCGGCGATTGCCGGTTTACTCGGTCGGTCCTGGCGGCCGCGGCGACCTGAAGACCGCCGAGAGTCTGCGCGAGCACCTGGCGGCGTTGCACTTCGACGCAATCAAGATCCGCACGTTTCGCGGCGCGCTGCGGCGCGTGCTCGACCCCGGCGCTGGATTGCCGGCCTATCTTGCGCTGCTCAGGGGCGCGGCGGGCGAATTCTCCGCCGCGGCGGAGACGCTCTCCGGCTCGGAAATGGCCCGGGTCGCCTGGCCGAGCCTGCCCGCGAGCGTGCTGGTCGACGAAATCCGCGCCTGGTGGGACGCCAGCCGCAGCAACTGGTCTCGGGGAATTCACGGCTTCTACCGCGCGGTGGGCCGGCAGGTGATCCGCCCGGTCCGAGCCGTCTGGTCGATGGGCCGGCCGGACGCCGATCCGCTCGATTCGTTCCGCCAGAGGGAACGCGGAGCGATCGTGCTCGCCGTGGAGAAGATGCTCGATGAGTTGGAGCGGTTGACGAAGATCGGCAACGACACGCTCCGCCCCCGGCTGCTGGCGATGCTTGGAGGAAACTCGCGGCAGCAGCTTCTCGAGCGGGTTCGGCTGGCCCACGAGTCGCTGCCGGCCGTGGACGAGGATTATCGCCAGTTCCTCACGCAGCAGCTCGATGCGTGGAAGCGGGACAACGCGCGGGTGGTGAAGTTCTTGCGCTCGCTCGACCACGTGGCCGCCTTGGCTCGGCCGGCGATCACCGTCACGCTGGCGGTAAGCGGATTTGTCCTGGCCGGCGACCTGGTCGGCCAGGCGGCGGTGCACGCCGCCAGCCACACGGCCACCGAGCTGGCCACCGAGGCGGCGATCGCGGGGGGGATTGCCGGCGGAGGCGAGGCGGTCGTCAGCGGCGCCGGGGAGGGCGTGCGGCAGGCGGCCGGCCGGCTGTTCGCCCGGCTCCAGGCCCGCTATGCCGAACGCCGAGCGCAATGGCTGGCGGCCTGGCTGGAGAGTGAACTGCTTGGGGACCTGCTTGCGGACCTGCGCCGCGGAGCGCTGACGCCCCACTCGGAGGCATTTCTCGCGGTCGAGCAAGCGCTGGCGGCCATCCACGCGGCCGAATCTTCGCACCGCTGATCGATGCGAATTCTCCTGCCGCCGCCTCTTCCCCTTGGCCATGCCGCAGCTGGCCGGAAATCGACCGACGCGCCTACAATTGACCAAGCCCTCGGAATCTCATGAGGACGACGGCCGATTGATGGGAGCGAAAGCATGAAACGACTGGTCGGTTACTTGATCCCCTTTGCGGCGGGCGCGATCCTCGCCGCACTGGCGAGCTGGTCGTTCTTGGGCGACAAGAACCCGGCTGCCCCCCACGGTCCGGCGGGCCAGGCCGGTCCGGCCCAGGTCTGGACGTGCTCGATGCATCCGCAGATTCGCATGGACCACAAGGACGTTTGTCCCCTCTGCGGCATGGACTTGACGCCGGTTGACGCCCGGCAGGACTCCTGGGAGGCGGAAGACCCGTCAGTCCGCCTGGTGCTCGACGAGCAGGCCCGGCGGATGGCCCAAGTGCAAACCGCGGAGGTGCTGCCCCGCGAGTTGTTCAAGGAGTTGCGGACCGTGGGCCGTGTCGAGTTCGACGAGACCCGCGTGGCCTACATTGCGGCGCGGGTCGCCGGCCGAGTCGACCAGGTCTACGCCGATTTTCCCGGAACCAACGTCCGGCAGGGCGAGCACCTGGTGAGCATCTACAGCCCGGAACTCCTTTCCACTCAGGAAGAGTTCCTCGCCGCATTGCGGGCCGACCGCGAGTCGTGGCCCGCGGGGCGGAGTGCCCCGGCGAGCCTTTCGGCCGCCTCGCGCCGCCGCCTGCTCCTCTGGGGAATCACCGACGAACAGATCGACGCCTTGGCCAAATCGGGCCAGGCCCAAGACCACCTCGTTGTCTACGCGCCGCTCGGCGGCACGGTGATCGAAAAGAACATCCGGCCCGGCCAGTACGTGAAAGAGGGCGATCCGCTCTACACGATCGCCAACCTCGAGCGCCTCTGGCTGGTCTTGGAGGTCTACGAGTCGGAGCTGTTCTGGGTGCGGGTTGGCCAGCGGGTCGAGGTCAGCGTGGAAAGCCAGCCCCACCAGCCCTTGACGGGAACCGTGTCGTTCATCGAGCCGGTGCTCACCAGCGCGTCGCGGACCGTTCGCGTCCGCGTGATTGTCGAGAACCGGGATTTGCGGCTTAAACCGGGGATGTACGCCCAAGCGCTGCTGCGCGTTCCTTTCCTGCCTGGCGGCCGGCCGGCGCCGACGGGGCTGGAAGGCAAGTACGTCTGCCCGATGCATCCTTACGAAATCTCCGATCAGCCCGGCCCCTGCAATCAGTGCGGCATGCCCTTGGAGCAGGTTTCGGCCGAAGGCCCCGGCCAGTTGCCCGGCCAGTTGCCCGGCCAGTTGCCCGACCTTGCCGGCGAGCCGGAAAAGTCCAAGGTGCTGGCGGTTCCCGCCGAGGCCGTCTTGACCACCGGCCTGCGCCAACTGGTCTACGTCGAGCGGGCGCCCGGCAAGTACCAGCTTGTTGAGCCCAAATTGGGGCCGCGGGCTGGCGATTACTATCCCGTGCTGAGCGGGCTGGGCGAAGGCGACCGGGTGGTCACCCGTGGCAATTTCCTTCTCGACTCGCAATACCAGCTCACCGGCCGAACGAGTCTTCTGGCTACGGGAGACGCAGGGGGCGATTCCAGTAGGTCTGAAGCGGCGGCCGGCTTCACCGCCGAGGAGCGGGCCAATCTCGACATGCTCTCGCCCGAAGACCGCGGATTGGCCGCCAGCCAAAGAGTCTGCCCCGTTACCGGAGAAAAACTCGGCTCGATGGGCAAACCCTACAAGATGGAACTCAGTGGCCGCGTAATTTTCCTCTGCTGCCAAGGCTGCGAAGGGCAGGTGAAGGCCGATCCGGCCGCCGCGCTCGAAAAACTCGGGGGAAAGGGCGAAACCGGGCCGACTCGAGTGGCGCCGGCGCCACCGCACGGAGACGGCCATGGTTAACGCGGTCATCCGGTGGTGTTTGAACAACACGCTGCTCGTGGTCCTCGCAATGCTGGCGGTGGTCGGCGGAGGTTGGTATGCGCTGCGGAATATTCCGGTTGACGCCATCCCCGACATCGGCGAGAAGCAGGTGATCGTGGTGGCCGAATGGCCCGGACGCAGCCCGCAGGACGTCGACGACCAGGTGACCTACCCCTTGTCGGTCGCCCTCCAAGGCACACCCGGCGTGAAGACGATCCGCTCGATGTCGGGCTTCGGTTTCTCGATGGTGTTCGTCATCGTTCACGACAACATCGACTATTATTGGGCGCGGAGCCGCGTGCTCGAGCGGATGAACATGGCCCGGGGCCGGCTGCCCGAGGGCGTCGAACCGGCCCTCGGTCCGGACGCCACGGCGCTGGGGCAGATTTTCTGGTATACGGTCGAGGGCGAAGGGTTCGACCTGGCGGAGCTCCGCTCGCTTCAGGATTGGTACATCCGCTACCAACTCAATGCGGTCGAGGGAGTCTCCGAGGTGGCCTCGATCGGCGGCCACGTCAAGCAATACCAGGTCGACGTGGACCCGGTGAAGATGCGCGCGCACGGCGTCAGCCTCACGGAAGTCATCGACGCCGTCCGGCGCTCGAACATCGACGTCGGGGCGAAGGCCATCGAGATCAACAGCGTGGAGTTTTTCATCCGCGGGGTGGGGTTCATCAAGCAGCCCGAGGACCTTGAAAACGTCGCCATCCGCACCAGCGAGGGAACCCCCCTGTGCATCAAGAACGTGGCCAGCGTGAGCCTCGGCCCGGAGTTCCGCCGCGGCACGCTCGACAAGGGGGGCGCCGAGGCGGTGGGCGGCGTGGTCGTCATGCGCTACGGTGGAAATCCCCTGGTGATCATCGAGCGGGTGAAAAAGAAAATCGCCCAAATATCACCCGGCATGCCGGAAAAGGTCCTGGCTGACGGGCGCGTCTCGAAGGTCAGGATCGTTCCCTTCTACGACCGCACGACGATTGTTCGCGAGACGATCGGCACGCTCAAGGAGACCTTGACCGAGGAGTTGATCGTCGGCTGCCTGGTCGTGTTCGTGTTCCTCCTCCACCTCCGCAGCTCCCTGGCGATTGTCAGCACGCTCCCCCTGTCGATGGCCATCTCGTTTCTGGCGATGTACCTGCTGGGCGTCGATTCGAACATCATGTCGCTGGCCGGCCTGGCGATCGCCATCGGCGACGTGGCCGACATGGCCCTGATCATGACGGAGAACATCTATCGCCGGCTGGCCGAGAACGACGGTTCCAAGAGCCACTACGAGTGTGTCGAGGAGGGCGCTTGCGAGGTCGGCTCGGCGATCGTCACGGCCGTTTCCAACACGATCGTCTCCTTTTTCCCCGTGTTCGCCCTGACCGACCAGGAGGGCAAGCTGTTTGCCCCGCTCGCCTACACGAAGACGTTTGCGATCACCGCCTCGGCGATCCTCTCGATCACCGTGGTGCCGACGCTCGCCTACCATCTGCTCAAACCGATCCAGTGGAGCAGGCGGAAGAGCGCCGGCGTGGCCCTGCTGGCGGCGGCCGCGATGACCGGAATCTCTTGGCTGGCGTTCCACGCGTTTTTCCTCTCTCCCGGAGCCCCCGCGGCCCGGGGCGCGATCCTCGCCGCGGCGACCGGCGCGATCACATTCCTGGTCGTGTTTCGGGTGGGACGGGAGCGGGTCGTGCCGGCGGAGAAAAACCTGGCCTCGCGGGCGATCCTCGGCGTCTACGTGCCCGCGCTCCGCTGGGTGCTGGCCCACAAGGCCGCATTTCTCGCGTTTCCCGTTTTCCTGGTGCTCTTCGGGCTGACAATCTGGCTGGGCTGGGGCAGTCTGACCTGGCCGATCGAGGCGGGGCTGGCGCGGCTGGATGTCAACGTCAACCATTGGAAGCCTTGGAGCTGGCTGCGGCACGCCTTGCCCGGCATGGGCCGCGAGTTTATGCCGCCCTTGGACGAGGGTTCGTTTCTTTACATGCCGTCGCTTGTGCCGGCGGCCTCGCTGACCGCCGTGGCGGAGTGCATGGCGGAGCAGAACCTGGCGATGGAGACGGTTCCGGAGGTGGAGAGCGCCGTCGGCAAGGCGGGCCGCGTGGAATCGGCCCTCGACCCCGCGCCGATCGGGATGATCGAGACGATCGTGATTTTGAAGCCCGAGGACCAGTGGCGCAGGCTGCGCGTGGACCGGTTCTACGACGGGTGGCCCGAGCCCCTCAAGAAGCCGCTCCGCTGGCTTCTGCCCGACCGGCGAACGATCACCAAGGACGAGATTCTCGACGAGCTTCGCCGCAAGACCGACATTCCCGGCGTGCTGCCGAGCTGGCTCCAGCCGATCCAGACCCGGATCGTGATGCTGCAAAGCGGCTTCCGAGCGATGATGGGCGTGAAAATCTTCGGCTCCGATCTGAAGGAGATCGAGCGGATTGGGCTGGAGATGGAGACGATCCTCAAGAAGGTGCCCGGGGCGGTGGACGTGGTCGCCGACCGGATCGTCGGCAAGCCCTATCTCGAATTCCGCATCGATCGCGAGAAGATCGCCCGCTACGGAGTCGGCATCCGCGACGTTCAGGAGGTGATCGAGGTGGCCATCGGCGGCGAGAACCTGACGATGTCGGTGGAGGGGCGCGAGCGGTATCCGATCCGCGTCCGCTATCCGCGCCAACAGCGCGACAACCTCGAGGAGTTGCAGCGAATCCTCGTGCCCGCCGCCGGCGGCGCCCAGGTGCCGATCAGCCAGGTTGCCGAGATTCGCCACACGCTCGGCCCCCAGGAGATCAAGAGCGAGAACTCGCTGCTGGTCGGCTACGTGACGCTGAACACGCGCGACCGCGACGAGGTGAGCGTCGTCGAGGAGGCCGACGCCCTGATCCGGGCGAAGATCGAGGCCGGCGAACTGACTCTTCCACCGGGATACTACTACCAGTGGGCCGGGCAGTTTGAGAACCAGGTGCGGGCGATGGGCCGGCTCAAGCTGCTCGTGCCGATCTGCCTCTTCGCCGACTTCGTGCTGCTCTACATCGGGCTGAAGCGCTGGTGGATCGCCCTGCTGGTGTTTTCGGACATCATCATCTCGGCGTCCGGCGGGTTCATCATGCTCCTCGTGTGGGGCTGCAATGTAAGCGTGGCCGTCTGGGTCGGCTTTATCGCCCTGTTTGGCGTGGCCGAGGACGACAGCGTGGTCATCTCCACCTACATTGGCGATCTTATCGAGGAGCGGCCGCCGCGTTCGGTGGCCGAGGTCCGCGAGTTGGTGGTCGAAGCCGGCCGGAAACGAATCCGCCCCTGCCTGATGGCGACCGCCACGACCGTGCTCGGCCTGATCCCCGTGTTTCTCGCCAGCGGCCGCGGGTCCGACGTGATGCAGCCGATGGCGATTCCCTCCGTCGGCGGCATGGCCGTCGGGCTGGTGACGCTGTTTGTCACGCCCTGCGTCTACTGCTGGGTCGAGGAGTGGAAAGTGCGATCGCGAACGCGGGAGGAGAAGGCCGCGGCGCGGAGTCAGCCTTTGCCGTAGGTTTTTCTGATTTGCACCTTCAATTGGTCGACCACCTGCTTGACGCCGTCGATCCCGGAGGCCGCCCGCAAGACGGCGCGTCGTTGATTGTCGCGTTGCAGCGTGCCCGCAAGCGTCACCTGCCCGTTGCGGACCGTGGCGACAATCGAGCAACCAGCCCCCAGGCCGGCCCTGACCAGCCGCTGATTGACTTTCTTCAGCAGCACCTTGTCCGGTATGCCTTGTTTTCCCAACACGGTCCACGCTCCAGATTCTGGTTTCTTGCAGTTATCAACAGGCCTGAATTCGCGTTCGTC
>JAMOAF010000413.1 GCA_023621895.1 Planctomycetota bacterium | reverse complement strand
GAACCTTCGGCCCACCCCAGGAGCCTGATGTGACCGAACAATCCAGCCAGAGCCGGCCGCCGGCTTGGGAGAACAGCCTCATGATGCGGGCCGCGCGGCGAGAGCCGTGCGAGCGGACGCCGGTGTGGTTGATGCGGCAGGCGGGTCGCTACATGGCTGAGTACCGGGCGGTCCGCGCCCGGACTACCTTTCTCGAACTCTGCAAAAATCCGGCCCTCAGCGCCGAAGTGATGCTGACCGCGGTCGATCGGCTCAAGGTCGACGCGGCGATCATCTTCTCCGACTTGCTGCCGATTCTCGAGCCGATGGGATTCGACCTGGAATTCTCCGCCGCCGAGGGGCCGGTGATCCACAATCCGGTTCGCACAAGCGCTGACGCCAACCGCGTGCGGGAACTGGAGGACCTCGATCCCTTGAGCTACGTAATGGAAACGGTTCGCCAGACGCGTCGCGGGCTGGATGAGTCGTTGCCGGTGATCGGATTTGCCGGGGCTCCGTTCACGCTCGCCAGCTACGCGATCGAGGGGGGCGGCAGCCGCAATTATCTGCACGCCAAGTCGCTGATGCTCGGCGACGCTGGCGCGTGGAACAGTCTGCTGGGCAAGCTGGCTCGCGCGGTGACCGGCTATCTCAACGCCCAGATCGACGCCGGAGCCCAGATGGTCCAGGTCTTCGACAGTTGGGTTGGTTGCCTGGGGCCCGACGACTACCGCCGCTACGTGCTGCCCCACGCTCGGACGGTTTTTGAAGGCCTGCGGCCCGGCGTGCCGGCAATCCATTTCGCCACCGGCAATCCGGCCCTCCTGCCGGTGCTCCGCGAGGCCGGAGGCGAGGTGATCGGGATCGACTGGCGAGTGCGCCTCGACGACGCCTGGCAAGCGGTGGGCCACGACAGGGCGGTCCAGGGAAACCTCGATCCGGCCGTCCTGCTGGCCGGCGTGGCGGAAATCCGCCGCCGCGTTCAGGAGATCCTCGACCAGGCCGGCGGCCGGCCGGGGCATATCTTCAATCTCGGCCACGGGGTCCACAAGGACACCCCGGTGGAGAACGCCGTGGCCCTGGTCGAAGCGGTGAAGGAGCTGAGCGCCGCCGGCAGGCGGTGAGGGGGGGCCGGGCGGCCGTGTCCGCGCGGCGGGGGCCATTGAGCGGATGAAGGCAGCGCGACGGATCGTGCCGCCGCGGTAGCTGCCCCGATGCTGGAACAGCTTGCAGACCGGGACTTAAGGGGACAGGCGCAAATATTGGGCAAGATGCGTGGACTGGCATATCAAGCCGGTTCTTTTCGAGGGTGGCCGCGACGACGCAGCGTCGATCGCAGACGCAGCAGCTCGCCACGACGCGGCGCCGGTAAAAACAGAGACTCCCGTCGCCGTTTTTTGCGGCCCCAACCCCTCGTCCCGAAGGGACACGCGTAAGCCAGCCCAGGGTGCAGCACGGCGAGTGAGACGAGCCATGCGCAACCCTGGGTCGGGAGCTTTGGCCAACGATTGAGACATGCTTTTGGCCTCTTTGTTAGGGCCGCCCCGTTGGGGCTGGCAGGGTCTGAGGCGGCTTCTGACCCAGGGCTCCAGACGGCTCGTTTCACTCGCCGTCCTCCGCCCTGGGCTGGCTTAGTGCTGTCCCGTCGGGACGGGGCGGGCAAACGAGTCGGGCATGGCGAGGTGAAAACCTTGGCCGTCACCAGCCCGCGCTGTTTTCAGTGCCACCAAAAGACAACCATGGAACAAGAACGGCCAAACCAGCATAGACCAGTTATCACCTCCCCAAGATGGGCCCGGCGCCACTCTGAATAACGACTGATTGACAGATGGTACAACAGGCAGTATAAGGCAGGCCAGCAATTCGCGCGACCGCTTGTGGCGGCGCGCGCCAATTCGGGTTCGCTCGCGCGCTTGCCGGCTTGTACAACATGCTGTTCTAGTGCGTTACGACTCACAATCAATGCCCTAAGGGAGAGCAGACCATGACTGCACGTTTTCTTTGCCCCGCGGTTGCCCTGGCTTTGTTCGCCGCTTGCGGGAACGGGGCCGTCCTCGGCGCCTCGCCCCAACGCGCGGAAAACCGCCCCCGGCTGGTTGCCGCGCTGCCGGCCTGCGGCAATACGCCCGACGGGATGTGCCTCGACAAGAAGACGGGCGACATCATCCTCGCCAGTCCCAACTTCAACGATCCGACCTATCCGGGCGTGCTCTTTTGCATCGATCGCGACGATCGCCTGTCCCTCTATTTCGCGATGCCCGTCCACCCCGACACCAAGCGCGGCTGCCCGATGGGCATGTCGATCGGTCCCGACGGGCATATCTACGTGGCCGACAACCAGTATTTCAACGACAAGAACTATAAATCGCGACTGATTCGCGTCGTGCGGGACGGCGGAAAGCCGGTCCGCGCCGAAGTCGTCGCCGAGGGCTTCAAGCTGGCCAACGCCGTCGCTTGGAAGGAAAACGCCGTCTACGTCAGCGACACGTTCTTCGACATCCCCGACAAGCCGGGCATGAGCGGCGTCTTCCGGATTGCCCGCGACGAAATGCAGGATGCCGTGGTTCAGCTCAAGCCGGGCCTGGACGATCCCCACCTCGTCGCCACGTTCACCACAAACGTGAATAATCCTCGCCAGGATGCGGCTGGGGCCGACGGGATCACCTTCGACAGCCGCGGCAACCTCTACGTCGGCAATTTCGGCGACGGCGTGATCTCCAAGATCACGTTCGACCGGACCGGCGCCGTGGCCTCCAACCGCGTCTTGATCAAAGATCCGAAGTTTTCCTGCTGCGACGGAATGTTCTGCGACTTGGAGACCGACCTGATCTACTTCGCCGATTCCGAAAAGAACGCGATCCACGTCTTCAATCCGGAAGGCAAAATCTGGACGCTCTGGCAAAACGGCCCGACCGACGGCTCGGACGGCCTGCTCGACCAGCCCTGCGAGGTGCTCGTGCGCGGCGGCAAGCTCTATATCGCCTGCTTCGACATGCCCTTCCCCGGGCTGTTGAATCAGCAGTTCGACCCCTGGCACACGGTCAGCGCCATCCGCCTCGCTCCGCAGGAGCGCGGTCGCTCCGCAAGTCCAGCGCCTTAAACGCCGCGCCGGGGAACCGCCGGCGCCAACCGGGGGCGCGGGGCGTAGTCTTCAACCACTCGATCCAGACGGAGGACGATCTGACTGTGGGGCACTTGCCACATCCGCTGCAAGAGCTGATTGCCGAGGCTTAGGCGGTGATTGTGGAATAGCCACAGATGAACACAGATGAACACAGATCGAGCGAGGCTCGGCTCAGCGCGTTGAGCGAGCGGATCATTGGGTGCGCTTTCCGCGTGTCGAATAGTTTGGGTTGCGGATTTTTGGAAAAGGTATATGAGAATGCCTTGGCGCACGAGCTCCGCAAAGATGGTCTTTTGGTGAAGCAGCAGGAGCCGATCAAGGTCATCTACGATGGAATCGCCGTGGGCGAGTATTTCGCGGACCTGTTGGTGGCGGACACGATCATTGTGGAAC
>JAMOAF010000179.1 GCA_023621895.1 Planctomycetota bacterium | reverse complement strand
ACGATCCCACCGAGTGGCTCAGGTCCGATCATCCGTCACGTCCTCCTCAGTAGGCAGGCGCGACCGAGACCTGCCAGTCATGGCGAGCCGATATCTCAGACCAGTTGCTGATGATGAGACCCCAGTCGAGTGCGAGCGAGAGTTGGAGCGGCTGAGCCGCCTGGACTGCGACAGACGGCGCAGCGACGGCAGTGCCGAGTGTCGGGAGCGTGGAGAGCGACGCCGCTGCTGCTGGCAATGCGGTCATTGCCTGCGCGGTAGATGCCTGTGAGGTAGTCATAGCCGGCAGCGACTTCTGCAACTCCTCGGACTGCTTCATGGCAGCCTGCGCCTGCGCCATGATCGAGTCCATGTCTGACTCGCCACCGCGTGACCCGAGCCGCTCGCGCCGTCGGGCACTAGCCGCCTCGGACGCGCTCCGCAACGTGCGCGCGGCAGATGTGCTCTCCCAGGCTGCTCTCCATCCCTCGGTACTGCCATGCTCGGCCTTGTACGCCAACTGGAACTCGCGCATCGCCTCGAGCTCGGCCTCGCCGGCTAAAGACTCTTTCAGTTGCACCTTCGCGTCCTTGAACTTCTCCCACTCCTCCCACGTGCGCCGCACAGAGAGGATCGCCGCGAGTACCGCCGCGAGCACTGCGATCACCGGGAGCATCGCGGCAACCATTGTCACGCCAGCTGTCACCGAGGCCGCAGCAGCGCCTCCAGCCGCCGCCGCCGTGCCTGTCATTGCCGCCGCGTTTGCCGTGGCCGCAATCGTCGCCATATCGGTCGCCGCTGCCTGCACGCCCTTCGCCGCAGCATCACCGAGCGACGCCGCAGCCGCAGCGCCATCCGCAGCCGCTGCCGCAGCCGTCACCGTGGCGTACCACGTCTTGACCGTCGAGACTGCGACCGTGACTGCCTGGATGAGTTGCATCGCTTTGACGAACCCGCCAAACACGAGGAGCAAGGAACCGATGACCCCGCCTACCACTGCGATGGTACCGGCCAACCACTGGTTGCTGGCGATGAACCCGCCGATAGACGCGACAACGCTAGCCAGCGGAGCCAGGATCGTCGTCACGCTATCTCCAATGGCGATGGCGGCTGCCTTGAACGACTCGCGTGCCCGAGCTATTGAGAACGCGGCATCGGATGACATGTCCTCGAACGCCTTGCTGGTCTGACCCGCTGACTCCTGCACAATCGCGTTCTTCTCGGTCCATGCCTGCATGTCATTCGACGTGAGGATGAGCGCCCCGCCCATGCCGCGCACGTTCGGGATCAGCCCCCCCATGATCTCTGCAGAGCCGCCGGCAGCGTCGTTGAGGATACGCAGGACGCCCTCGAACCCCTCAGCCTTGATGGCTGCTTCGCCGCTGGAGTATCCGGCCTTGGCGAGCACAGCGGAGAGTTCCTCAGACGGCTTCAGCAACGACATGATGAGACCGCGCAGTTGCGTCCCAGCCTCTGCGGTACTCAGGCCCTGCGCTGTCAGTGTGGCGAGCGCTGAGCCGACTTCCTCGATGGATACGCCTGCCGAGTTCGCCATTGGCGCGACCTGACCAACGACCCCGGCCAGTTCCGTGATCGTAGTCTTGCCTGCCTGCGCCGTGCCGAACATCACGTCTGAGTAATGCGCCGCCTCGGTCGCTTCCTCGCCGTACGCATTCAGCACAGAGGTCAGCAAGTCAACGCTCGTGGATACGTCCGTCATTCCTGCGATGGCGAGTTTTGATGCGTCGCCCACGAACTGGACCGCGTCGCCCGCAGCAATGCCTGCCGAAACCGAGTCGTAGAGGCCCTTCGTAAGTGCCTCGGTGGACTGTCCATACTCTGCGCTGAGTGAGAGCAACTCGGTCCGATACTCGCCGAGCCGGTCGCGCGCGTCACTGCTCAGCGTCCCGACCTGTGCGATCTGCTTGCCATACTGCGCGGACGCATTGCCGGCCAGGCCGAGCGCCCCGACGATAGCGCCGCCGGCCACCGTAGCCTGCGTGCCGAGTCTGCCCATCTCTGGAGTGATCGAACCTGCGAGCCCACCGAGCTTGCCGAGGCCCTGCTGCGCCGCAGTGCCCACGTTCTTCAGGACTGCCGATGCCTGGTCACGCGCGTTGAGGAGTATCTCTACCGGGTAGCTCTGCCCTGCCACGCGCTCACCTCCTCCGCGCCCGTCTCATCTCTCTCTGCGCTTGCTCAGCCGCCGTCCGCTCGTAGGCGTTGTGCATGGCAAGCAATGCCATCAGCGTGCCGTAGTCCACGTCATCGACCTCTGCCGGCGTCCAGCCAAACGCGCGGATCGCCATGTATCGCACCAGGTCGTAGGACGGATCCCGGATGACGCGGCCCTGAGCGAGTTCGATGGCCTCTACTCGGAGCCCATTCCACTCACCTGCGCGGCCCCGGTCGCCAGGTCCGAGGCCGTCCGCCAGTTTGGGCTTACGGCCCCTAGGTAGCCCATCACGTCCATCGCCAGATCCCGAGAGAGAGACACGTCAGTGATGACCGCACGTTCCGCGATCCCTCTGCGGCGTGTCGGGTCCGTGACCTCCTCGCCCTCTGCGTCTAGCACCGGTCCCTCCACGTCCCACCGGCACTGCCGCAGAACCTCCTGCACAATCTGGCCGAAGGGCATCATGCCGTCCTTGGTGATGCCGCGCAGAGACAGGTCGATGATCGAGGACGCAGCCGGCCCAGGAATGGCAGTGACTGCCAGGACCGTCTCGCCGTCCTCATCGAGCGGGATGCGAACGTTCGGCTTCGCGACCTCACGAAGCGCCATGTGCAAACCTCCTCCTAGGTGATAGTGACCGACGCCACTGCATCGGACAGGAACCTATAGCTCAGCGTGCGCGACCACGTGACGAGGCTATCGCGGCTCTGGTAGGAGCGCGCCGCTTTGCCTGTCCACCGCATACCCGTCTGCTCGATCTTGACCGTCGTTGGCGCGACCGCGTTGTTCGTAACGCTGGCCGTCACGACGATGTTGCTCGCCATCACGTCGGCCCGATCATCCACTGCCGGCGGGTCGATGAGTTCAACGTCCACCGTCACGTCCGTGATGCCGACGTAGCAGAGGTCGCGATGCTCGCGCTTGCTGCCCACCGCGCGCCCGCACACGTCGTCCGAATACTGCGTCGCATACGTGTAGTTGAATGTCACTGACTGGATGCCCAGGCAGTCGCCGTCGATGTCTACCTTGCCGGTGAAGTCCTCCCAGTGCCATTGGTCAACGAGTGCGACCTCGGCGCCAGGGAGAGCCGCTGCCTTGTGCTTGCCGAGCCAGGAGAAGTTCAGCGTCAGCGGCTGGTCCACACCGAGCGACACGCTCACAGACGTGGGCCGCGCCGGATCATGTACCTCGACTCCGAAGCCTACGTCGCCACCGAGCCGGCGTGTCGATGAGGTGCGTCAGGATAGGAGCCCCGGCCGGCGTGAGGATCGCCGTGATGTCGCCGGGGTAGTCGATATTGCCCTCGGTCTTGATCTGAGTCGAGAGCCCGCCAGCTCCGCCGCGCGTACGTTCCTGGTTCTCCACGTTCGCGCCGTCGCCACCCGTGACGATCCCGAGCGGCTTCCATGCCACGCCAGTCGCTACATCCCACACAAACCATTGGTTAGCGCCGAAGACCTCGCCCGCCATGTCGCACCTCCTACACTACTGAGCATGTGATCGTCGGCGCGGACAGGAACCGATACGTGAGGGTCCCCGACCACACCACGAGCCCATCCCGCGCCACGTAACTGCGCGACGGCTTGCCCGTCCAGCGCAGAGCGTCAACCTCCAGAGTAAACGTCACCGGCACGCCGGCGTTGCTAACAGCGACCAGCGACACCTCGACCGTATCGTCCATCACGTCGTCGCGGAATGATGCGCCCGGATCGAGGAGCACCTCCACGTCCACGCTGATGTCGGTCAGGCC
>JAMOAF010000683.1 GCA_023621895.1 Planctomycetota bacterium | reverse complement strand
CCCGGCTTGAGCCGCTCGCCGAGGTCCGCGGGCCGCGTTTCCGGCCGCCGCGGGTCGATTGTGAACGTATCGACGTTGATATCGGGCGATGCGTCGAGGGCGCGGCGGAGAAAGTTCTGCTCCACCCGCGGCGGGAAACCCTCCAAGTACAAGACTCGCAATCCGCCCTTGAGCACGTTGACGAACGTGCTTACGCGGTTGTTGGTGGTCACCAGCTCTCCCGGCTGCTCGACGACCTCGACCGTCAGCTTGTGCTCGCCGGGCGTGGCCGGAGCGTAGAGAAACTCGAAGGGAATCTCCTCGCCGTCCGTCTTCGCCGTCACGGTCTGGACGGCAACCGGTTCGATCCGCTCGGGCGCCGACTCGAAGAGGAGGCGGACCGACGCCGGCCGATTGACAAACCCGTCCATCCGCACCCGCCCGCGCACCGCCAGCTCGTTGTTGACGAATACCCGATCGTTGGCCAGCACTTCCTTGACGGCCAGGTCGCGTGCCTGGCCCAGTCCGACGGTTTTTCCGAGCCGCAGCGTCCAGAGCTTATCGCCGCGGCTGCGAAGCTGCGCGGCGGCCTGCTGCGGCAAGAGGTCGTCGGGCGGCAGGGCGCGCTGGGCCCCGTCGCTGAGCAGAAAGACGCCCAGCAGCCGCTCGCCCGCCTCCTGGCGCAGGACCGTGTCGAGCGAGCGGCCGATCGCGGTCGCCCTGCCGTCCGGTTTTTCGGGCAGGGCCACCCGGCCGCCGACCACCTCCAGCCGGCGCGCATCGCGGTCGAAACCATAGGCCTTGACGTTGAACCGCTCGCCCAACCGGCGCAGCGCGCCGCTTGAATCCTCGAGCGCTCGCTTGAGCGCTTCGTAGCGTGTCAGGCCGCTCACCTCGTCGGGGACCGTCATGCTCCGCGAGAGGTCGGCCAAGATCAGGATCGAAGCGGCCAACGGCTTGTTCTGCGTGTAGACGATCGTCGGCCGCAGCATGGCAAACAGCACCGCCAGGAAGGCCGCCCCGCGGAGTGCCGCCAGAATCCGCCGCCGCCGGAGACTCGCCCGCCGCTCTCCCGGCCCAACCGCCAGCAGACCCAAGAGCACAAGCGCAACGGCGATCAGCACGTAAACGCTGCCTCCGACTGGGTAAAAATAGAGTCGAACCATCGGTCTGCCGGACTATTCGCGGTAAAAACGGTTTGCCAGGAGATGTTCCGCCGCAAGCACCAGCGCCAGCAGCAGGATCAACATCGGAAACAACTCCCGGCCCACGCGGCCCCGGTTGACGTTCCCTTCCAGCTCGCCGCGCTGGCGGGCCACCTGAAACGGCGCGTCGCCGAAGATCCTCGCCAGGTGCTCCCGGTCCGCCCTCGCCAGCTCGGTCTGCTCCGGCGGCAGATTCACACTGAACGGCCGGTCAAAACGCTCCGCGGCGCCGCCGGCCAACACCCGGTAGTTGCCGACCCCCTCGGTCGCCGTGATCACCAGCGTGCGGTCCGCCAGGTCGGGCGTCAGCCGGACCTCGAAATTGCCCGGCGCCGTCATCGCGTACGATCGGTGCTCGTCGTGCGGGCCGAGACGCAAGACCACGGTCTGGCCGGCGAAGTAATTGAGCTGCTCGTCGAGGCTGCCGACCAGGTACGACGCCATGCCGTTGACGAGGATCACAAACGGCCACGCCTCGCCCGCGGGCAGCAGGTTCCAGGGCTCCCCGTCGAGCGGGTCGGAGATCGGCGTGGTCATCGTCAGAACCCGACCCGCGCCAACCGATCGCTCGAGCAGGGCCGGTTCTCCATCGCTGAGCGCGACAACCGCGCTGACCTGCTCGTTCCAATCCTTGAGCTGCCAGTAGCGGAGCACGGGATGGAACGGCCAGGGGACCGTTTGCTCGAACTTGCGAAATTCACCCAGAATCGGGTGCTGCGAGGTTCCTGGCGCGAAGTAGACCTCGCCTTGGGGCGCTCGGGCCTGGCGAACCGGCACGGCCGGCAAAACGGCCTGGGCGGCCGGCGTGCGAAACGCCTCCAGCGGCTTGGCGCCCCGCCCGAGGCAAACCGCAAGCCCGCGGCCCTGCCGCACGTAGTCCTCCAAGCGGGTCCAAGTGGCCGGCTCCAATCCCGGCGGGTCAAGCAGCCAGATCGCCGCGTAGTCTTCGAGCTTTTCCTGGGCCAGGCCGTCGTACTCGGCCAGCTTGCAGTCGAAACGCGCGCGCCCTTCGCGCCGGAAACCGGCCGGCGCCAGGGCGGATGTCAAGAACAGCCCGTGAAGTTCCGCCGGTGCGGGCGCCACGACGAGGACCTGCCAGGCCTCGTTCACTTCAACCGAAAACCACCGCCGGTTGTCGCACTGCAAGGCGTCGTCGCCGGCAATCTCCACATAGCCCTGGTGGCCCCCCACGCCGAGGCCTTCGATCTTGAAGTCGACCGAGCGCGACTGGCCGCCGTCAAGCTCGACAATCTGTTCCATCCGCTTTCGCGGGCTGGATTCGCCCAGGTTGGACGGGCCGCCTTCGAGCATGTACAGGGCCACCTTGCCCCGCTCCGGCCCCCCAGCGCGGCGCACGTCGGTGCTGATCGAGAGCGGGCTGCGATCGGAGAGCACCTGGGCCGAAAGCCGCAATTGGCCCAGGCTCGTGTTCGTTGGGGCCTCCACGCCAACGTCGATCACGTACAGCCCGATCTCCGGATGGCTGGCCAGCAGGTTCTGAACCGCGGCGGCAGCCTCCACGGGCCAGGCGACCCGCGCCAGATCGGTCAATACATACAGCTCGCGGCCGGCGAGCTTGCTCGTGGCCAGCAGTTGGACCGCTTTCTCCAAAACGGCCGTCATCGGCTCCGCCACGGCCACGGTCGCCAGTTGCTCGATGCGGTGCCGCGCGGCCCCTCGATGGGCCTGGAAACTGGCGGGACCTCGCCGCGCGTCGAGCACCGCGATCTCGCTCTCGGCCGGCAGTTGCCCGATCAGCCAGAGGCCGAAATCCTTCGCTGCGTCGAGCCGCGATTGGTTCTCGTGCAGATAGTCCATCCGCATCGACGTGTCGAACACCAGCGCGGCGGCAACCGGCGCCTTCTGGCTGCCGAGCGGACCGGAAAACTTCACGCTCGGCCGGGCCAGCGCCGCGGCCAGCAGGAGAATCACCCCCACGCGCAGCGCCAGCAGCAGCAGGTGGCGCAGCCGCAACCGCCGCTGGTTCGCCTCCTGCCGCTGGGCAACAAACCGCAACGCGGGAAACTCCAGATGCCGCGGCCGCCGTCGCATGATCAGATGCAACACGATCGGCAGGGCGACTAGCGCGGATCCGAAGAGTAGCGAGGCGTTGAGGAAGGTCATGCCAAAAGAGGGTTCAGGGTTCGGGGTTCAGGGTTCAGTTTTTACTTCCAACTCGTTCCCAAGCTCCGGCTTGGGAACGCGGGAAAGGGTTCGGGGTTCAGTTTTTACTTCCAACTCGTTCCCAAGCTCCGGCTTGGGAACGCAGGAAAGGGTTCGGGGTTCAGTTTTTACTTCCAACTCGTTCCCAAGCTCCGG
>JAMOAF010000983.1 GCA_023621895.1 Planctomycetota bacterium | reverse complement strand
CCGAACATGGGTGAGCTTTCCAGGGTGTCAAGTTGGCATGGTGAAAGGTCCACGCTTTGTTTTGCGGAACGATTCCCGGCGGTCGTTGAAATCCGCCGCTGGTATTCCCTTAACTTGAACATTGCGGGATGCTTTCGGAAAGAGGATCGCGATCCTCTTCCGCGCCATCCTGGCGCCGGTCGCGGGATACGCTGGCGACGTGTTCCGGCGGAGCCGGGTCGTCGTGGCGAGCATCGCCACGTGGAGCCTGGCGACATTGCTGACGGGGTTCAGCACCAGAATGGCCCACCTGGTGCTGCTGCCGTTCCGCAGGGATTATGTCGCCCCGGGCGTGAAAGGCGGCCCGCAGGCGGGGGCGTCTGGATGCGGCGGCAGCCCTATCCCGCGAGTGCTTGACACGCGCCCGTCCGGCGACAACACTCATCTATCATGCAATCGGGGTGCAGACCCGCCGGGCAAACGGGAGCAGACGGCACACTCCGCGCACCACTTGCAACCCATAGAAGGGAGACACTAGTCATGAGCAATCAGCTCGGACGTCGTGATTTCTTGCGGGCGGCAGCCGTCACCGGGGCGGCCGCCTCGCTGGCCCTGGCGATGCCGCCGTCGCCGAAGCACCTCGTCGAATTGTTGCGCTTCATGCGCAAGATTCGGCACTTCGAGGAGCGGCTTACCGGGCTCTATCAATACGAGAGCTTCTTGGACAAGGACGACCTGGCGGGAGACATGTACGACTTCGCCAGCAAGGGGATCATTGCCGGGGCAGTCCATCTCTACATCGGCCAGGAGGCGGTGGCGGTCGGCGTCTGCGCGGCGCTCCGTGGCGACGATTTCGTGACCAGCTCGCACCGAGGGCACGGGCACGCGATCGCCAAGGGGGCGGCCTTGGGACCGATGATGGCCGAGCTGATGGGGCGGAAGACCGGCTACAGCAAGGGCTGCGGCGGGTCGATGCACATCTTCTCGAAGGAGCTGGGGCTGCTGGGAGGAAACGGGATTGTCGGCGCCCAGATCCCGCTGGCCACCGGCGCGGCGTTTTCGGCCAAGTATCGGGGCAGCAAGCAGGTGGCCGTGGCCTTTTTCGGCGAGGGGGCGAGCAATCAGGGCACTTTCCACGAGGCCTTGCACATGGCCGCGCTGTGGGAACTGCCGGTCGTCTTCGTCTGCGAGAACAATCTCTATGCCGCATCCACCCCGGCGGTAATCTCGCTGGCGACCCCCAACGTGGCCGAGCGCGCCTCGGCCTACGGCATGCCCGGGAAGATCATCGACGGCCAGGACGTTCTGGCCGTGCACGCGGCCGCCGCGGAGGCGGTCCAGCGCGCCCGCGGCGGCGATGGTCCGACGCTGCTGGAGTGCAAGACGTATCGCTTCACCGGCCACGCGGGGGCGGGAAAGGGCCAGCACAACAATCCCGAGGAACTCAAGACCTGGCTCGAACGTGATCCGATCGCGCTGTTTGAAAAGAAGCTCCGCGACGACGGCCTGATGACCGCTGCCGACCAGGACGCCTTGAAACGGCAGGTGCTGGCCGAGGTGGACGAGGCGGTGGCCTTTGCCAAGAAGAGCGACTTTCCAACGTTTGATGAAATGCCCGTCACGGCGGACACCGACCTGTTGGCCTGATGAATTCCTTCCCAGGAGAACAACGATGCGCGAGTTGACATATACGCAAGCGATCAGCGAAGCGATCCGCGAGGAAATGGATCGCGACGAGGCGGTGTTCCAGATCGGCGAGGACATCGGCCCGGTGCGGAGCCGCCCCTCGCTGTGGAAGCAGTTCATGAAGAACCGGGCGTGGCAGACGCCGATCTCGGAGTCCGGGTTCGTCGGCATGTCGGTGGGCGCGGCGATGACCGGGCTGCGGCCGATCACGGTCATCATGTACTGCGATTTTGTCGGTGTCTGCATGGACCCGATCGTCAACCAGGCCGCCAAGATCCACCTGATGTCCGGCGGCCAGATCAAGGTGCCGCTGGTGATTCGCACCCCCGCGGGCGCCGGCACGCGCGAAGGGGGCCACCATAGCGGCAGCCTCGAAAGCTGGTTCGTGCACTCGCCGGGGCTGAAGGTCGTCATGCCCTCCGACCCTTACGACGCGAAGGGGCTGATGAAGTCGGCGATTCGCGACGACGGACCGGTGATCTACATCCAGCACCGCATACTCCATCGCCTCAGCAAGGGACAATGCCCGGAGGGCGAGTGGCTGGTGCCGCTGGGCAAGGCGGACGTGAAGCGGCCCGGCACGGATATCACGGTGGTCGGCGTCTCGGCCGGCGCGATGAAGGCGCTCGAAGCGGCCGAAGCGCTGGCCGGCCAGGTCAGCGTGGAGGTGGTCGACCCGCGGACGCTCGTGCCTCTGGACGTCGAGACGATCCTCGCGTCGGTGAAGAAGACGGGGCATCTCCTGGTGGTGCACGAGGCGCCCCGGCGCGGCGGCGTCGGTGCGGAGATCGTCCGCCGCGTGGCGGAGGAGGGTTTCGGCCTGCTGAAGAAGCCGCCCAAGGTGCTCGGCTGCGTGAACACGGCGATGCCCTACAGCCCGCCGCTGGAAGACGCCTGCCTGCCGCAGTCCAGCGACATTGTCAAGGCGATCCGCCAGATGCTCGGGTGAGGCGGCCGGCCGCTGATCCATTCCTGCTGCAAAAGGAGGCAATCCATGTGTCGTTGCGAAAGGACCGAGCGACGTGCGTTTCTGAAAAGGAGCGTCGCGGCGGCAGCGGCGGCGGTCGCCGCGCCGCGGGTCATCCCGGGCCGCGTGCTCGGCCTGGCCGGCGCCCAAGGGGCCAACGAGCAGATCGTCGTCGGCATCGTGGGGATGGGCACGCGCGGCCGCGCGCTGGTGAGCAACATTCCGGCCAACGGCCGGCTGGCCGCGATCTGCGATGCGGACTCTCGCCGAACGGCCGAGGTGCTGGCTGAGTTCCGGGCGAGCTGGAAGGTCTACGACGATTACCGCAAGATGTTCGAGCAGAAGGACCTCGACGCGGTGATCGTCTGCCCCTGCTGCCATCACCATGTGCACGCCGGCGTTCTCGCCTGCCAGGCGGGTTTGGACGTGTACGTGGAAAAGCCGCTGTCCGTCTACGTGGCCGAAGGCCGCGCGCTGGTCAGGGCGGCGCGGAAGTACAAGCGGGTGGTGCAGACCGGCACGCAGCAGCGGACCATGGAGATGGACCGTTTCGCTTGCGAGCTGGTCCGCGGCGGCGGGATCGGCAAGGTGCACGCCGTGGAGTGCGTCAAGTTTGCCGGGTCGATCCCCTACCCGCCGGCCGGGCTTCCCGAAGAGCCGATCCCGCCGGGAGTCAACTGGGACGCGTGGCAGGGGCCGGCGCCGGTCCACCCCTTCAACAAGCTGCTGTTTGCCCGGCGCATGGAGAAGCTGGGGCCTCTGGCGGGACTATTCCAACGGCGAGTCGGGCCAGGTGCATTCGCACGGCCTCGACATGGTGCAGTATGCCCTGGGCGCCGACGAGACCGGGCCGGTCGAGTACCGGCTGGTCGAGGCGGGCCCGGCCGGCCGCGTCGACTTCCGATATGCCAACGGCGTCGAGGTCCACATGAATCTGGCGCGCGGGCCGGCGCTGGGCGGGGTGTTTGTCGGCGAGAAGTGCAAGATCGAGATCAACCGCAACAAGTTCACCACGAATCCACCGGACTTTGTCACGGGTGGCCCCGACCCCGAACTGGCCAAGAAGTGGACCGGGGTGTTGGGCGGCGATTCGATCGCCCGGGGGCACGTGCAGAACTGGTTCGACTGCATCAAGAGCCGCCAGAAGCCGAACGCC
>JAMOAF010000424.1 GCA_023621895.1 Planctomycetota bacterium | reverse complement strand
GTTTTCGCGTCGGGCGGCCCTCCGTCGCCGCCGCCAGCCCGCGTCGCCGCGCGGCTTGTCCCCGGTCAAACGCCATTCGGCGCGTCACTCGTCCGAGGACGAGTTGCGATGCTTCTCTTGAAAGCGCCGGCTCGCGTCCTGGAGGGTGCGGCGTTCTCTTCGCGTCAGGCTGGCTTCGCCCTCGCGGTGGATTTTTTCCAGGATGCGATCGATCTCGTCGCCGGCGGCCGCGTCCTGGTCGCCCGGCGAATCATCGGGGCGATGGACCTTGAGCCGCGGGCGGCGCTCGAAGAGCTTGCCCAGGGCGAGCTTGTCGGTCAGCCGGGTGAAGTTCCACCCGAAGCGCCAATAGAGAATTGCCAGCGCCGCGCCCGCCAAGTGGGCCTCGACGGCGATGTGCATGCCGCGGGCGGGGTTCAGTGCGCCGTAGAGGTCGGCCAGGACGATCACCACCCCGATCACCCAGGCGGGAACCGGAAAGAGCATGTAGAGGTAGACCGTCTGTCTTGGATAGTTCAGGGCAAACAGCAGAACCACGCCGACGACCGCCCCGGAGGCCCCCACCACGCCGACATGCGGGGGCACTCCTCGCAGCAGGGCGACGCTCGCCCAGATCAGTCCGGAGAACACGATCAGCGCGAGATACAACCGGAGAAACTCTCGCTTCCCGTAGCGCTGCTCGATCGGCGGGCCGAGGAAGAACAGTCCCAGCATGTTGAACAGGATATGCCCGATCGCCGGATAGGAATCATGGGCAAACCCGTAGGTCAGCAGCCGCCACCAGAGCCACGGCCTAGCCAGATCGCTCGCATGGAGGGCCAGCGCGTCGTTGACCGGGTGGGAGGGGACGTTGACCGCGACACCCTCGAAAGTATGAACCTTCTCGGTTGTCATGAAGCCGTCGGCCAGGTAAACGACGACGTTGATCAGGATGATCCAACCGATGATCGTGCCCGGCTTGCGGAGGTGGAACCCACCCGGCTCGTCGCGATAGTATTCCCGATCGTAGATGCCCATATCCAATTCTAGGCTTGTTTATCCAGCTTTGCCGAGAGCCTGCCGGGCTTTTTCTTGAACCATTGGGTCGGAATCCTCCGCCGCGGCCTGTATGGCCGCCTTGACGCGAGGATCGTTGATCGCCACCCGCATCGCCAGGACCGCTCGCGCCCGCACTTGGGGATCGGTGTCCTTGGCCGCCTTCACGAGCGGCTCGATAATCCGCGGGTCGCGGAACCGCGACAAGGCCAGCACGGCCCAGGCCCGCACCTTCGCCTCCGAGTCCTCCACGGCGCCGATCAGCGGCTCGACGGCCCGGGCGTCGCCGATCCTGCCGAGCGCCGCCACGACCCACTGCCTCAATACGGGATCATTGTCGCGCACCAGGCCGATCAGGGTCGGCACGGCTCGCGAGTCGCGGAGCCCGCCAAGGGCCCGGGCGGCGGCGCAGCGAACTTGCGAGTCTTCCGTCACGCTGCCGACCGTCTGGACCAGCAACGGAGTCGCCTCGGGCAGATGGGCCCGCCCGAGCGAATCGGCGGCCCGGACTCGGACGCCCACGTCTGCGTCGCGGAGCGCGTCGCCGAGCGACTTGACGACCCTCGGATCGGAGAAGTTGCCCAATCCGGCGGCGGCCCAGGCGCGGACCTCGGCGTTGGCGTCGGCGAGGGCCTTGGTGAGCGGCTCGATTACCTTGGCATCTTGGACCGAAGCCAGGGCATCGGCCGCGCGGACGCGAACCCGCTCGTCTTCGTCGCCGATTGCCTTGACCAGCGCCGCAATCGCATTTGGATCGGAGGCGCCGTTCAGGGCCACCGCGGCCCAGACCCGCATCGAAGCACTCTTGTCCGCAAGGGCGGCGACCAGCGGGGCGACGGCCGCCGGGCTCTTGTTTCGGCCCAGCGCGTCGGCCGCCGCGCAGCGCATGCGAATGTCCTCCTCCGCGTCCTGGAGGATGGCAACCAGGGCGTCGACCGGCACGGCCGGACCGGCAAGCCTGCCGATGACCTTGATCGCGCGCCCGCGAATTTCCGGCTTGGCGGCCTTGTCCTGTGCGGTCGCCATCAACTTCTCGAGAGCCGCCGGCTCCAAGACGACCAGCTTCGCCAGGGCGCCGAGCGCCGCGTCGCGAACCGATCCCGCTTGATCGTTGAGATACGCGTCGAGCACCGGCGCGATCGCCTCCTTGTCGGCCAATTGCCCTAGCACCTCGATTGCGCTTTGCCGAGCGGCCGGATTGGACGATTTCAGGCCGCCGATCGCCAACTGGACGGCCGGCTTGCCGATCTTGACAAGCCCGTCAACGACTGCTTGCCGCACGGCCGGATCGATCGGCTCGCCGAGGATGCGGATCAGGTAGGGGAGGACCGGCACGGCGGCTTCGCCCGTTTCGGCCAGCTTGGCCACCGCCGCGGCCTGCTGCGCCGGGGTCGGCGCCACGTACATCTGCTCGACGAGGTTCTTCATCTCGGCGGGGATCTTGGCGAAGAAAAGCTCTTCTGGCGCCTTGAGTTGAGCCTCGGCGCGTTCCACCAGCAGAATTGCAAGCACCAACGCAGGAAGGATCGCCGTACACCTGATCATTGTTCACCTCGTGCGCGCTCGGCCTTTTCGGGGAATGAAGTCCAAGGCCTCGGCGGATCGCCTGCGAGAGAGCCCCAGACCGCCTCAATTAGATTAGCCTTCTTGCCATTCGTTGTCGACCCGCAATGCCACCTATTCGATGGGTTCGGCCAGGGCCTTCGGTCAATCCCGGCAAGTCCCCGCCGTCCGGCCGTCGACCCGCAACCCCGGGTTGTGCCCCTCGGCAACCGCCGCGCTAACAAGAGCCGCAAACCCCAGGCTGATCAGCCAGCGACCGATCATCGACCCTGCCTCCGGCACCATCAGGGCTGCCGCACGATCTCGATTTCGTACCAGACGGTCTTGTATTGCGGGCCGATGGCCAGCAGCGCTCGGCCGCCGCGGTCGGCCACGGGGATCGCAACACGGCGATTGCCCGCCTCGTCGAGGGCGTAGAGCCGGACGCGCGCCGCATCGACCGGCAGCGCGATGCCCGCCCCGATCCCCTCGCAGAGGATCGGTTCGCTGCCCCAGCGGCTGCCCAGCGTGATCCGCCCCTGGCCGAGGTCCTCGATTCTCGCCCCCGTGTTCTTCACGTCGCCGGTCGCTACCAGCAGAATCCGGCCCGGCGAACGGAGGTCGGCCCCGTCCATCGCCGTGATCGTGATCGTGGCCCAGTCGAGCCGTGCGCGCTCGATCTTCAATTCGATTTCGCCCAAGGAGAACGTCCGGCCGCGGACAAACCCGGTGAAAACCTTGGTCCGCGGCGTGTCGGCGATGAAGGTTCCGGCGTCCGGGATGCTCCAGTCCCAGCGGAGTTGGCCGGTGTCGGAGGTGATTTGCTTCGACTCCTCGGGAGGCGATGGCAGCGCGTTCTTTATCTTGGGATCGAGGTTCAGGGCGACGGCGTGCCGCATCGACTGGGTCAGATCAAGGCCGAGGTTGTCGGCCGTCAG
>JAMOAF010000200.1 GCA_023621895.1 Planctomycetota bacterium | reverse complement strand
GGTCGCAGGTGACAGGTTGCATCCGTCAGCGATCGGCTGCCGGAAGACGGTGATTGGCCCGATCGCTGCACTGCCGGGCGTTTGACAACGGCATGGCGATCGAGTTCATTCCGACAATCGCCAACGGCCAGGACCAGCGGCGGAATCCGAGCACGTCGATGATCGCGTACAACACGCCCAGGAACAGGCAGCACCAGCCGGCCGAAAAAAGAGCCCAGGACGGCGTCCAGATAGCCGGACAACGGCAAGAAGCATCCAGCCGACGCGGCGGCGCGCTTGCGTCGGGGCCGATGGTGGATCAAGATGCCTGCTGTGGGCAGCGCGGGTTGCCGCGGCGGGGATTGGCAAATTCGGAGGAAGAGTCGATGAAACAGGACGCGCGATGCCGTTTCGCGTCAACCGCCCGGCAGTCCGGCATTGTCAGTCGGATGAACACGACGATGGATCGGCCACTTACCGATTGCTGCCTGGCCCTGCTTCTGTTCTGGTGCTTGGCGATGCCCTGCCGCGCGGCTTCGGCCGGTGCGGCGCCCACGCTCGACGAGATCGGCACCTCGGCACGCATCCCCAGCGTCGGCCGGCCGGTCACTTACACGGTGCGCCTGCGTGCGCCGGCCGACCGATCGCTGGCAGGGGATTTCCGCCTGTCGCTCGAGATCGCGGACCGTCCGGCGGCGGAGAAGACGGTTCATCTGAAGCTGGCCGCCGCCGAGCAGCAGGACGTGGCGCTCCAGTGGACCCCGCAGGCGGATGGTTGGCATCGCCTGGCTTTCCGCGTCCGCTCCACCAGCGCGCCGACACCGTGCGCACAGATCGAACAGGACGTGCCGGTCACACACCGCCCGCTCGTGTTCCTGTGGTTCGGAGCGCCTCGGGACTTCAAATGGTGCACTGTGCCAACCACGGTCAAGCCAGAAGACCGAGATTGGTGGCTCTGGCGCGGCGCCGTGCCCTGCGCCTGGAAGGGGGGCGTCTGCTACAAGGAGTGGTCGGTCGCGCAGTTCACCAGGTCATACACCGACTCGCCCTGGATCGCGATTGACGAGGTCGGTGCGTACGACGAAACCGGCCGGAAGATCATCGCGGCGGTGCGCGCCCACCAGCAGGCCCACCCCGCGGGCTGCCGGGTGCTGTGGTCCATGGGCGTGCACGACTACTGGCGGGAGGTGCGCGACGCCGTGGACCTGTTCGTGCCCGAGATCTACCTCAACTACAGCGGCGACCATCTGGGCAGAATTGATGAATACGTCGGGCGCGCGCGGCGCGTGGGCTGCCTGGACCGGACGATTCCGGGCCTGGGAATCAACGTGGTCAAGGACCGCGAGAACCGGCCGACGGTGGCCCCGACCCGCGAGGACGTGCTCCGCCAGGTCCGGCACCTCAAGACGATCGCCCCCGAACTGCCGGGCGTGGGCTTCTTCACCGCCAACGCCGCGCCCGGCGTGGCGGAATATGCCGACCAGTTGTGCGGGGAGTACTACGTCAATCCGGTGCTGACGCTCGTGCCAGGTTCGCTTCGGAGGCGGCTGACGGGCGAGACGCTGGAGTTGAGTGGAATCCTGCGCAATTGCGGTGGCATGACGGCCCGTGCGATCTCGGTGGAGTTCGGCCAGGGCTGCGGCTCGCAGTTTCAGATGGTGACGGAGAAGGCGGTGGCCGCCCTGGCGCCGGGCGGCGAGGCCGCGGTGACGGCTTCACTGCCCCTGGTAGCCGGCGCGCATGCCTATGGCTTGCGGATTGCTGCGCCGCGGGACCTCGCGCTGCTGAATGGCAACTTGTGGACGATGGCCGCGCGGGGCCTGCCGCCGGGGGCGTGTGTCGTTTACCAGCCGCTCACGGAAACGCCCGCTGGCGGTCTGCCGCTGTTTGCGGAAGCTCCCCCGGGCGCGGAGATTTCCGCGGCACGCGGATTGGGCGCCGGCGGACGGGCCGCGGAAGCCGTGGCGGCGACGGTCCTGCCGGGCCTGCCCGGTGACGAGGCCGGCGTTGTGACCTGGACGCCCGAGTCACTGCCGCAAGACCAGCCGATTGCGTTCGAGTTGAGCAGCGGTCCAGCGCAGAAGACGGGCGTGCTGGAGACGGCGCGGAGCGGAGACTTGCTGACAGTCACCGGTTCCGGCTACGTCGCCACGCTGGACCTGGCGAAGGATCAGATCCGTTCGCTCAAGGTGCGGGCCGGCGGACCCGAACTCCTCGGTTCGCCCTGGGCCTTCTCCTGCACCGGCTGCGCCGGGACACAGCCGGCAGAGTTGAAGGAGACGCCCGGCGGCCTGCTCGTCACGATCCCCTTCAGCAACCCGCAGGCCGAGGGCTTCAGCCGCTATTTCTGCTATGCCGCGGCTGCGGTGATCCGCATCGAGCGGTTTTTCCAGCCGCGCGCCGAGATGCGGGTGACGGCCTCCGCCGAGGGCTGCCGGATGCCGCAGCGCGGCGGGGTGTATGCCTTGCAGCCCGGCGTGGGCGGACCGGTGCGAAGGGGGACCCTGCGGGATAGCTCCGATTACTCGGACTTGCTGTTCGGCTACCTGGGCTCGGGGCCAGGTCCCGGCAATGCCCGGTTGGCCGGCTGGTTCGACTGCGCGTTTACGCGCGAGGGCGGCGGCGGGCTGGGGGTGGCCATCGAGCGCCGCTGGGAAGCCGCGCACTCCGACGTGGGCTATGACGTGACGCGCTATTATGACGGCGCTGACCGGCTGTCGGTGCTGAACCTGTGGGGCAAGGCGCTTACCGTTAGCGCTCCGCAGACGCAGATTGTCTACCTGCTGCCGCACGGGCCCTTGGCGCTCGACGAGCCGGCCGTGGCCGGTCCGGCGCAAACGCTCTGGAATCACCTCCAGACGCCGGCCCGGCTGACCCGGGATCGGGACGAGTAGTCCCGGCGGCGCCGCAACAGCAAGCGGCGGAGAACAGGGACGCGGAAGGGCCATGAATATCGGGAGGGCCACAACCGGTCCAGCCGGGGACGCGAGCCGGCCTGCGCGAAACCGCTTGCGGGCCCAGCGGCTCAAGCTGCGAGCCCTGCGATTGGACGACTTGGCGCTGGCCCTCGCGGAGGCGCGACCGTATGGCCGGGTCTTCCACGAGAACCTCGTCCGGCCTGCGGTCGAAGATCGGATTCTGCTCTTGCACGAGGTCTGCCCGGGGCGCGACGCAGACGCACTCCTGAGATTTCGCGGTTCGCTGGGAGACGGCCTGGCGACCAGGAGGGGATGGCGGCTGATTTCTGGACTCTGTGGGAGAGTCTCTGGTCGACACGTCTACGGTGGCGTGGTGAAAGGACGGCGCCACAACTGTTTTGCAGTTCTATTCCTCACGCAAAAACCTCGGCGTTTTGGCGGATTTCAGCGACCGCCGGGAATCGTTCCGCAAAACAAAGCGTGGACCTTTCACCATGCCAACTTGACGCCCTGGAAAGCTCACCCATGTTCGGCGCCCATGCCCATCGCGACGACGTGATCCGCGGCGCGGAAGAGGATCGCGAAATCGCGAAAGGGCGAAATCGCGAAACAGACGGCGAAG
>JAMOAF010000854.1 GCA_023621895.1 Planctomycetota bacterium | reverse complement strand
AGCGCTTGCCGGTGTACGGGTGATCGTCCGGCCAGAGTCCCACGTCGTCCGCGATTTGCGGCTCGCCTCCCGACTGAGGATTCTCCCGGTAGGCCGGCAACGTGGTCGATTGGATCATCGGCCGCCGCCGGGCGCCTGGTGTGGCCAGCCGTTCGGGCACCGTGATCTCGTGGTGCCGTTGCGTACACGCCAAGGCGTGTTTTTGATCCGTCCTGGTAAGAGTCACGCCGCGCCGTTCGTAGCGCAACGTGCCCCCTTCCAAAGCAAGTAACGGCGCCGCATTGGACCCTACCAGCCCGTTGCGACCGACAAGAGGCCGGGCTTCGATCCACCGCGGCGCGATCTTGGCAAAACGCTCCGTCCCCTGGCGGCCATACCCGAGAGCCACTGCCACGACGCGGTCGTGTTGACCGGGCTGGATCAGTACGGGCAGCTCCAGGCTAGGGGCTTCTCCGTTGCGGCGCTCGCCGCCGCCGGAGACAGGCACGCATAGTTGTCCCACGTGACCTTGGTCACCGGGTCGGGAAGCTCCTGGAGCCACGGATTGAGCGCGTGCCGGCCATCGAGCAAGGCGACGCTGGGGTAAAGCACCAGCGTGAAATCGCCGGCAGCCTGCTGCGGGGGTTTTTCGTCGAGCCGCAAGCTCTCGCGATCGAACTCCTTCACCGCCGGCACGTCGGCCTTCACCTCGGCGTAACCTCGCTCCAATGTCTCGTTCCAGAACGACTCGAAGGAGGTCTCTTTCTTGTCTTTGCCGTCTTCCTCGCGCCGCGGATAAATCACTCCCTCCCAGTGCTGCCGCACGAGTTCGTAGGCGGTTTGGGGCTGGTTCATCCAGGCGGCCAGGCTCTCCACCAGCGGGCGGGTGTTGCCGAGCGGGCGCAGCGCCGGTTGGGCGACGCCGACCACGCCCGCCACCGGCTCCGCGTCGCCCCAGGATTCAAGGAAATGACTCGCTGGGCAGACGTAGTGCGCCAAGGCGGCCGTCTCGTCGACGCGGTCCGCAAAACTCACGACCAAGGGGATCCGCTGCAAATCGCCCTTGAGCTCCGCAGCCTGCGGGAGGTCATACAGCGGATTCACGCCAGCGATGAACAGCGCGGCTACCTTGCCGGCGCGAACCTCCTCTAGCAACGAAGCTAGCTGCCGGTCGTCGCCTTGCCGTGCGTACGAAGGTTGGTCCAGAAGGATCGTCGCGCCGTAGGCGCCGAGCAGATCGTTGACGAAGTTGGCGAGTGCCTGGACCTCGACATCCTGGCTGCCGCATAGCACGAGGCTTCTTCCGCGGGCTTGCCATAAGCGCTCGGCCAACCGATCCAACGCAGCGGCCGGAACCGGCGGATTGTGCGATGGAATTGCCGTCGCCGCGCCGCCTCTGTTGCGCGCCAGGCGAGCCGCCAATTGGCGGAGAACCGGTCCTAGTTCATCGGGTAGGACTAAGAATCGCTCGTCGGCGTTGCTGCCGGTGAGCGACATCCGCGACTCGAATTGCACGTGGTACGACATCTGCGCCGGGCGGCCTTCGGGCACACGTCCGCGCTGGTAGCCCGCGGTGAAGGCCACGGGCGAGATCCACGTGCCGAGGAAATCGGCATCCAGGCTGACGATCACGTCGGCTTGGTCCAACCGGTACTGCGGCAAGACCCGGGCGCCGTGAGTCTGCTGGTAGGCGTCGAGGATCGCCGAACTGGAGAGCGGATCGTAAACCACGTGCAACGCATCGCGAAAGCCCTTCCAGTGCGAGCCATCCTTGGCCGGCTGTGCGGCAGCGTCCGATGGCGCCGTCTCGCCTTCCAGGAACCGGCGGATGATTGCTCGGGTGGTGGGACTTGTCAGGCTTTCGCTCAGGAAACGGATTCCGCCACCGCGGGCACGGATATCATCCAATTGCGCGCGGATTTCACCGTCCACCCGCTCCCAAGCAACGGGCTTGCCGGCGGCCAATGGCCCTGCGAGCCGCTGGCTGTCATAGAGCCCCAGAACGGCTGCCTGTCCCGCGGCACACAGGCCGCCCTGTGACAACGGGTGCCGTGGGTTGCCTTCCAGCTTGATCGGCCGCCCGTCGCGGTTCTTCACCAGCAAGCCGCAGGCGGCCGGGCATGCTCCACAGATCGAGGCATAATGGCTTGCCCGTCCCGGAACACTCCCTTCAGGTTGTTCGATATAGCTGAAGGCATTGTGCACCGGCGCGCGTCCGCAGCCGGCCGTCGCCGCAAGGAACAGGCCGAAGCCTGAGGCTTCCAGGAACTCGCGTCGGCTCCAGTTGTGTTTCTGATCGTCGCCGGACATGGGTTTCCGCATTAGTGGTGGCAAGTGACGCAATCGGTCGATGCATAGACCCGCGTGCCGCCAACGCCCTGTTGGTTGGAGGTGCGGTGACAATTCACGCACCAGCCCATCGAAAGGTCGCCGACCTGGCGGATCCGTTCCATCGTTTCCACCGGGCCGTGGCACTCCTGGCACGTCACCCCGACCCGCACGTGAGCGCGGTGGTCGAAATACACGAAGTCGGGGAGATTATAGACTTTGATCCAGGGGACGGGCCGTGGCTGCTGCTCCGGCACGGGAACCAGTCCCTGCTTCTCGTCCAGCGTCAGCCCGAGCGCGTCGTAGAACTTCTGAAGCTGGGGGGAGACAATCCGCCGCGGCGGCCGCTGTTCCGCTTGGGCCAGTTTTTCCTCGGCCTGCACCGAAGCGATCGGCGCGGTTACCAGGCGATGGCAGTTCATGCAGGTGCTGGCTGCGGGAATGCCGGCATGGCGGCTCTCTTCGGCGGCTCCGTGGCAATACAGGCAAGCCATGTTCAACTCGCCCGCGTGCAAGCGGTGCGAAAAGACGATCGGCTGCGCTGGCTCGTAGTCTTGCTGATTGGCCGGCAGGTGTATGCTGCCGGCCCCGAACAACAACGTCAGAATCGCAAAGGCCACTCCCACCAGGAGGATTGCTGTGGTGACGCGGCGACTCATGGCGCATCCCTCCCCGCGGCCGTTCGCGTTTCGATTTGCCGCATCAGACTGGGCACCTCCGACCGCATCATCGTGCGGACCACCAGGTGCATCCAGAGCAGGCAGCACGCGGCCAGCACGAACAAGAACATCCAGCACGTCGTCCACAGACCGCTGGCCCGCAGGAGATAACCGAAGAAGACCGGACAGGCGAACCCCCCGAGACCGCCGATCACGCCGACGATGCCGCCGACGACGCCGACGTCGCGGGGAAAATAGTCGGGGATGTGCTTGTAGACGGCGGCCATTCCGGTTCCCATCGAAGTTCCCAAAAGGAGACTCAGCGCGGTAAAGACCCAGATATTCGCCTGAAAGAAAATGTGCGTTGTGCCCCGCGCCAGGAGCTGCCGCTTGACGACGCGATCGTCGATCTTCACCACCGGTTCCTGCCAGGACATGGAGCGGGGCCAAATCAGTGTGCTCGAGTTGCGCTGGCTCTCAGAAACCAACTCATGCGCCTTGGGTTGCAGCGAGTAGGTGACGGCCCCTTGTTTCTCGGAATCCACCACGACCTCGTCTGCGGAAACGCGCACGACGGCCCCGGCGAATCGGGCCAGGACGCCGCTGCCCGGCGCATAGACGTCCATCCGCGGCACCATCAATAAAGCGCAGCAGACCAGCGACAGGGTGAACACGCAGTAGAGCACGGTCCGGGCCCCCCAAGTGTCCGACAGCCAACCGCCAAAGGCGCGAATCACCCCGGTGGGCAGGCTGGTGCAAGCCGCCAAGGCGCCCGCCGCGGCGACCGTTGTCCCATAGGCGCTGACGTAATACGGCACCAGCCACTGGGCCAGCCCGACAAAGCCGCCGAAGGTGAAAAAGTAGTAGAGGCCGAAACGCCACACGCGGATGACTCTCAGCGGCCGGAGACGCTCGGCAAGCGACCGGCGGCCGGACTGCTCGACGATGCGGGTCCGGGTGGTCAAGAGGAAGAACACGCCGGTGGCCAGGAGCAACGCGGCGTAGATCCGCGGCAATTCTCGCCAGCCGTCCATGTGTTCGCCCTCGTCGGTAAGCCAGTTCAACAGATGCGGAGCTCCAAGGCTGGTCAGCGCCGCCCCCACGTTGCCGGCCCCGAAGATTCCCAGGGCCGTGCCCTGCCGATGCTTGGGGAACCAGGCCGAGGTGTAGGCGACGCCGATCGCGAAACTGGTTCCCGTGAACCCGAACCCGAGGCTGGCCAGGCAGAACTGGAGGTAGGACTCGCAATGGCTCAGCAGGTACGTGGGCACGGCCGCCAGCAGCAGAAGCAGGCCGTACACCAGGCGTCCGCCCCACTGGTCCGTCGCCACCCCGAACGGCAAGCGGAACAACGAGCCGGTGACCACGGGAATGCCGATCAGCCAGCCCATCTGCGCTGGGTCCCATTTGTACAACCCATTGTCGACCAGGAACGTCACCAGGACCCCGTTCATCATCCAAACCGCGAAGCAGACGGTGAACGCCAGCGTATTGACGGCCAGGATCCACCAGCCGCGCCGCCGATCTTGAGGGCTCAGATCTTCGTTCATCATCGTCGCCAATGCGGACGTTAACGGGAACCGTACCAGCGGACCACTTGCGGCCTGCGCCACAGGTAGGGATTGGGAACCACCAGGATATGCACCAGCCGAGTGAACGGGAACAGGCCGATCAGGATAAACGCGTTGATGATGTGCAGTTGCGCCGCCAGTGGCAGTTGGGTCACGATCGCGGTGTTGGGCGCCAGGGTGAACACCGACCACAGATAGGGTACGGCCACGGCGGCATACCAGGTCGATCCCCAGGGATTGAAAACGGCCACGTAGACGCCGCTGCCTACCTGAAACAGGAGCACCGCGAACATGATCCAGTCCATCACGCTGGTCACCGCCCGGACCTTGTCGCTCGCCAACCGCCGGTTGATCAGCGCCAACATACCGATCAGCGTGAGCAGGCCGAACACGAGCGCCGTGATTTCCAGGATGTAGAGGCGCAGCGGCCGGCCGTTCCACGCCAGCACGGCGCGCGGCACGGAAAAGCCGATGAGGTGGCCCAGCAGCACGGTAAGGATGCCGTAGTGAAACGGCACCAGCGCCCAGAAATGCGTGCGGTTCTCCAGAAACTGAGAGGAAAGGCTGGAAAAAGTGAATATCCGCCAACCATAACGCTGAAGGGAAATCAGCACGCAGATGAAAATCGCGGTGTACGGCAGCCCGACATACAGCACTCGGTCAAATGCCGCCAGGTTCATTGGGTGGACTCCTGAGAAACGTAGCGCGGCCGCCTCGGCGGCGTCTCTTCCTCGTCGGACAAGACGAGCCCGGTGGACTCTCCGCCGCCAAACTCCGCGTGCAGCATCGCGACGAGGCAGCGGAAGACGCACTCGTATGGGTTCTGTTTTTCCTCCAGGCCGGCCAGGATCTTCTCCACGGCAGGTGTGACACACGCCGGGGCAAACCGGGCGGCCTCGTCCGGCGCCATGCGGTCCAATAGCGGCAGCACGTGGGTCAGATGATCGGGCAACTCGCACGATTCGTGGATGCCGTGCCGGGCGAGTTCCGCGCGGAGCCGCACCAACAGCGCACCGCGGTTATAGTCCTCGCCGAACAAGTGCCAGCCGAGCTCCAGTGCGCAGGACGGACTGAAGTCGAAGGTCCGCGTGTAGAGTTCCTCCAGGTCGGCCGGATCGCAGCCGCACGTCGCCGCGTCGAACTCGGCCAGGTGCGCAGCGGCCGCCGAGTCGACGGGCAACTTCCGGCAACGAGCCACCCGCTCGCGGAAGCCGCCATCGGGATAGGCCAGCAGCTCGGCGATCGCCGTATAAAGTCCGTCCCGGTCTTCCATCACAATCCCCTCCGCGGACCCGCGATGAAACCGAAACCAGCCTGCTGTTTGTGCATCAAGGGATCTTGCTGCGTCTCTACGCCCATCTCCCGGTGCCCCGGCGGAATGACAAACCGCTCGTCGAAGGTGCTTAAAGCGGTGAGGCGGTAAATGGCGTCGGCCTCTTCGGGCGAGCAGTCCGCCTCGCGGAGCATCCGCCGGACGACCTCCGCGTCCACGTCGCCGACCGTCACCGACCGCCGGTGCCAGCGAACGGCCTTCTGTTTGCGGAGGGCATAGCGGACGCGCGCCTCGCTGCCGGCGGCCAGCAGGTTGGCCAGGTACCGGATCGGCACCCGCGCCTGCTCGATGTCGTGAAACAGATCCTGGCTGAGATGATCGAGAGTGTCGCCCTGCCGGCTCGCCATCACCGGAGCCATCGAAGGAACGTAGAACAGCATCGGCAGCGTGCGGAACTCCAGGTGCGGCGGCAGCGCCAGTTTCCAGACCTTGACATATTGATAGACCGGCGACTTCTGCGCGGCCTCGATCGTCGATTCGGGGACGTTGTTCCCGCGGGCCGCGGCAAGCACTTCAGGATCGAACGGATCGAGGATCAGCGATCGCTGCGCTTCGATCAGTTCTTCGTCGGGCATTGTCGCCACCTCATGGATGCGGTCGGCGTCGTAGAGCAGCACGCCGAGGTAGCGAATCCGCCCCACGCAGGAGTGAAAACAGGCCGGGGCCTGCCCGGTCTCGATCCGCGGGAAACACAGGATGCACTTCTCCGTCTTTCCCGTCGACCAGTTGTAGTAGGTTTTCTTGTAGGGGCAGGCGGGCACGCAGGCCCGCCACGCCCGGCACCGCTTCTGGTCCAGGAGCACGATCCCATCTTCGCCCCGCTTGTACAAGGCCGCGGAAGGGCAGGCCGCGACGCACGCCGGGTTCAGGCAGTGGTTGCAGATCCGCGGCAGGTAGAAGAAGACCAACTGCTCGATGGCGAACAGCTGCCGCCGCTGCTCGGGCGTGAGCGCGGCCAGGTTCGGATCGTTGGCTGCGTAGACGGGCGAGCCACCGAGGTCGTCGTCCCAGTTCGGCCCCGCCTCGATGTCGATGTGCTTACCGGTAACCAGCGAAATCGGACGGGCCGTCGGCTGGTCCGGGCCCTCCGGCGCGTTGAACAACTCCTGGTAATCGTAGGTCCACGGCTCGTAGTAGTCGTCCATCGTGGGCATGCTCGGATGGTGGAAGATGTTGGCCACGATCCAGGCTTTGCCCGTCGACTTCAGCTTCCCCTCGGCGTCCCAGCCGCCGCGATAGCGTTGTTGATCCTCCCAGAGGGTCGGATACCCGGTGCCGGGCTTGGTCTCCACGTTGTTCCACCACATGTATTCGGTGCCCGGACGGTCGGTCCAGATGTTCTTGCAGGCCAGGCTGCACGTGTGGCAGCCGATGCACTTGTCGAGGTGGAAGACCATGGAGATCTGTGCGCGTACATTCACGCTCGTGCTCCTTACCACTTCAGGTCCGGCAATTTGCGGACGAGGATATGCGTGTCGCGGTTGCTGCCGACCGGCCCCCAATAGTTCAGATGATACGTGAACTGGCCGTAGCCGCCGGCCATCAGATTGGGCTTCAGCCGGGTGCGCGTCAGGCTGTTGTGCCCCCCGGCGCGGCGGTACTTCCGCAGCGGCGATTTGGGCACGCTGCACGTCCGCTCGGGTGCGTGGTACAGAATGCAGATGCCGCGGGGAATCCGCGCGCTCAGCACTGCCCGTGTGACGACGACGCCATGATCGTTGTAGACCTCGACCCAGTCGTTGTCGGCGATGTCGATCTGGGCGGCGTCCTGGTCGTTGAGCCACAGCGGTTCCACCCCGCGCGAGAGCGTCGTCATCCGCAGATTGTCGCCGTAGGTGGTGTGGATGTGCCATTTGCCATGCGGCGTCAGGTAGTTGAGCATCAGCGTCGGGCCGGCCTCCCGGCTGAACTTCAGGTCGGCGTATTGGGCTGGCAGCGGCTTGGGCTTGTACGTCGGCAGATGCTCGCCGAACTGAAGGTAAAGCAGGTGATCCAGGTAGAGGTGCTGCCGGCCCGTCAATGTCCGCCAGGGAACCAGGCACTCCACGTTGTAGGTGAACGGGGAATACGCGCGGCCGTTGTCGGTCAATCCCGACCACATGGGACTGTTGATCAGGCGGCGGGGGCGGGAGACGATTTCCTCGAAGCTGGCCCGCACGCTTCGCTGCTTCTCGGCCAGCTGCGCCAAGGGCAGCCCGACTTTCTCCTCCATGTTCTTGTACGAGCGGTAAGCCAGTTCCCCGTTCGTCACCGTGGCGAAGTTCAAAATCACGTCGCAGACATGCTGGTCCTCGGCCAGGGAGGGGTAGCTCCGGCCTTCCCAGGCGACCACCGGGCCCGTTCGCAGCGACTCGTCGTATTCCGGCTGGATGTCGTAATGCGTGCCGTGCGCGCCGACGCCGTTGGCCCGTGCCGCCGGACCGAACGAAATGTACTGCTTCGCCAGGTTCTTGTAATCCCGCCGGACCACCTTCAAGGCCGGCATGGTCACTCCGGGGATCGCCTCCACTTCGCCCCGCTTCCAGTCCTTCATATCCGGCTGGGCGATCTCCGCGGGACTGTCGTGGCCCAGGGGCGAGGCGATCAGGTCGGCAACCGGTTCGGGAAAGTGTCCGGCTGCCAGTTCCGAGAATTTTTCGGCAATCGCCCGGAAAATCTGCCAGTCCGTTTTCGATTCCCAGCAAGGCGGCACCGCGGCCGAGAGGGGGTGAATGAAACTGTGCAGGTCCGTGGTGTTCAGATCGGCCTTCTCGTACCAGGTGGCGGCTGGCAGGATGATGTCGCTGTACAGGGCCGAGCTGTCCATGCGGAAATTCAGGTCGACCACCAGGTCGAGCTTTCCCTGGGGCGCCTCTTCGTGCCAGACAACCTCCGTGACGGAATCCCCGGCCAGATCCTCGGCGACCGCGTTGGTGTGCGTGCCGAGGTAGTGTTTGAGGAAGTATTCGTGGCCCTTGGCGCTGGCCAGCAGGGCGTTGCCCCGCCAGATGTACCAGACGCGAGGCCAATTCTCCGGGGCGTCCGGGTCCTCCACGGCGAACCGCAGCTTCCCCGTTTTGAGTTGCTCGACGGCGTAGTCGATGATCTCCTGCTCGCTGCCGGCGCCCGCGGCTTCGGCTTCGCGGACGAGTTCCAACGGGTTGCGATTGAATTGGGGATAGAAGGGAAGCCAGCCGCTACGGACCGCGCGGATTTGCAGGTCCATCGTGTGTCCCCTGGCCAGCGAGGACGGGTCGGCGTCGATGGGCACGGTGTGGTAGTCGGTGAACGCCTTCTCGTAGCGCCACTGGTCGGTGTGGACGTAGTGGAAACTCGGCCCGTTCTGGAGCCTCGACGCCGCAAACCAGTCTTTGGCGAAAGCGATCGCGCTCCACGGTTCGGCGGGGGCCAGCTTTTCCTGCCCGACGTAGTGCGCCAGGCCGCCGCCGTTGACGCCCACGCACCCGCAGAGGATCAGGGCGTGGATGCCCGCGCGGTAGATCAGGTTGCCGTGATACCATTGATTCACGCCGGAACCGATGATGATCGTGCACTTGCCGCCGGTCTTTTCGGCGGTCGTGGCCCACTCGCGGGCGAAGCGGATCAGGGTCTGGCGACCCATGCCGGTGTACTTTTCCGCCCAGGCCGGCGTGTAGGGGAGGTCGTCGTCGTAATCCCGCGGATAGCCCTCGCCCAGTCCGCGCGGCACGCCGTATTGGGCCATCAGCAGGTCGTAGACCGTCGTGACCGTGACCGTGCTGCCGTCGGCGGTCTCGATGCGGCGGACCGGAACGCCACGGCTGACGGCGCGGCCTTCGCCGAAATCGTCGAAGCGAACCTGGACCACGCCGTCATGCTCGGAAAGAAAGGTCAGCGCCGGATCGATCTCGCTCTGGTCCAAGCCGTCTTTCAAGAGCAAGTTCCACTTGCCCTTTTCGCGGCCCCAGCGGAAGCCCACGCTTCCCATCGGCATCTTGGGACGCTGCTGGCGCTGGTCCCACATGAGGAACTTCCAATCGCCGTTCTCCACGTTTTGATAGGCCGATAGCCGGCCCGCGCGCAGCAACTGCCCGCAACGGTAGCTGCCGCCATCCGCTTTCAGCTCCACCAGGTAAGGCGCGTCGCTGTACTTCTTCGCGTAATCGAGGAAATAGGGAACCTGGCGATCGTGATGGAACTCCTTCAAGAGCACGTGGTTGACCGCCATCCACCACGCCCCATCCTGCCCGGCATTGACCGCCACCCACTCGTCCGCGTACTTGGAAACCTGGCTGAAGTCGGGCGAGAAGACCCACATCTTGCCGCCGTTGTGGCGGCCCTCGCAAGCGAAGTGGACGTCCGGCGTCCGCGTCATGTTCAGGTTCGACCCCATCACCGCCAAGAGCTTGGCATTGAACCAATCGGCCGACTCGTGGACATCCGTCTGCTCGCCCCAGGTCTCCGGCGAGGCCGGCGGGAGGTCGCAGTACCAGTCGTAGAACGAGATCAGCGCCCCGCCCATCAGTTGCAGCATCCGCGACCCGCAGGCATGGCTGATCATCGACATTGCCGGGATCGGCGAGAAACCGACGATCCGATCCGGACCGTGGGCCTTGATCGTGTGGATATTAGCGGCCGCGATGATCTCCAGCACGGTGGCCCAATCCGTCCGGCGCAGGCCGCCTTTGCCGCGGGCCTGCTGCCACCGGCGGCGGGATTGCGGGTCCTCGACCAGCGATTTCCAGGCCGCGACGGGGTCTTCGTGCTCCCTGCGGGCCTTCTTCCACAGATCCAGCAGCGCGCCGCGAATGTACGGATATTTCACGCGCGTCGGACTGTAGAGGTGCCAACTGAAGGTAATGCCCCGCTGGCAGCCGCGCGGTTCGTAGGGCGGCAAGCCGGCCTCAAGGCCGCTGTAGTCCAGCCCCTGCATCTCCCAGGTCACCAGGCCGTTTTTCACGTAGACCATCCAGGTGCAACCGCCGGTGCAGTTCACGCCATGCGTGCTGCGGACGACCTTGTCGTGCTGCCAGCGGTTGCGGTAGAACTCCTCCCAGCCGCGCTGCTGCGGGTCGCGGATGTCCTTGATCCAGGCGATAGCGTTCTTCCCGATCATTCGTCACCTTGTTCTCTCTGGCCATGAACCAGGGGATGGCGCACTGCGCGAAACCGCTTGCTCCAGATGCCGTCACAGAGAGCCAGCCCGCCGATCGCCCCGCCCAGCCCCAAGAGAAAAAAGGTCAGCGGCCCGCTCATGTCGGCCGGCACGCCCTGCTGGGCGCTCTGGTTGAGAAAGGCCGCGACGGAGTGGATTTCTTCCGGCTTGAGCGGTTCGACCTTGAAGAGCGACTGCATGGTTGGCGTGGGCGGAGACAGCAGCCACGTGCTCAAGCCCTTTGGCCCCCCGAGACGCTCGTTGACCAACGTCAGGTCCGGTCCCAGCCGCCCACCCCCCAATGTCCCCATTCCACCAACTGTGTGGCAAGAGATGCACGGCGGCCCGCCGCCGGCCAAGGGGCGGATCCCCCGAAACAACTCACGTCCAAGCTGTACGTCCTCGGGCGTGAAGGGCGCCAGCGAGATCGGCGCGCCGCCAAACTGAGACCGCTCCAGTTTCGACTCCGCCTCGATCAGATCCAGCAGCGAACCGGCCAACGCGCGGGTCATGTCGGGCTGGGTGGGCATCACGGCATTGCCGGGGGTCTCGCGCTGCAACTTCAAGGCATACGCGTCCCCGCTCTGGATCATCGCCTGCGGGTCCTGGATGAAGCGGATCAGCCACTCGCGATCCTTGCCGCTCGCCCCGGCCCGCTCGACGACGTTTTTCAGATCGGGTCCCGTCAGTCGCCCGGCGCCGATGGTGTGGCAACTGCTGCATCGCGTGCGGAAATAGTCGGCCGTCTCCTGGGCAAGACCGGCGCGGACGCCTAAAAACGATGCCAATAGCATCACCTGAACACACATCATCCGGCGGATTGGACAGTGCGTTTGCATCCACAACCTTCCTGGGGAACCCCCCTCGCCCGTGATTTCGCAGGGTTCGCACGGCCTTGGAACGGTCCTGCGAAATGAAATCCCCTCGTTAAGTCGGTCTACGCGCCAAGATCGATGTTTCCATCGGCATGCGAAACAGGCCTGCCGGCGGCGTCAAGCCGCACCCGGCGGCCGTCGAGAACGCACTGGGCCTTTTCGGATACGGATGCGTCATTTTATTTTCCAAGTCTAGTTAGTCAAGCGACAATCTGCGGTCAACTATCCCGCCTGGAGAGGCTCGGGGCCCGGTTTTGCTCAAGATCATCCGGTTGGAAACCATCGCATGAGGGCAAAGAACCGTCCGCGGCGGAGATTCCCAACGCGGCTTCCTCCGCGGCCGTCTCGATTCCCCGGTGTGTCCCCATGGACATGTTGGCGGCGGCCGAAAAGCCGGAAGCCAAGTGGGACGCCGACGGCGACGGACAATCCGCTGCATCGCATTCCGGACCCGGTTGTTCATAATCGCTCGAAGTCTTCCAGGCATGGCTTCTTGACCGCCAGCGCGGATCGGGTTATGGATAGGGACTGCCGCTGGCGCTCGATGACCAGCGGCGCAGAAGTGTGCTCGATTCCCCTGCAATGAAGCCGTCACCTGGAGGATGCGATGAAGCCTGCCAATTCCCGTCACCCGATGCCCTTTCCCGTGAGACTCCTGGCAGTGGCGCTGGTGCTTGTCGGCGCCTGGGGCCTGCCCGCCCGGGCGGAGTTCAAGGCGGGCGCGGCCGCCGTCGACATCACGCCGCCGAAACTGCCGGTGCTGGTCAACGGCGGCATGGTGAGCCGCTCCGTGGACAAGATCAAGACGCCCATCCACGCACGCGCGCTGGCCCTGGACGATGGCAAGACCCAAGTGGCGATCGTCGTCGTCGATAGCTGCATGATGAGCCGGCCGGTGCTGGATCAGGCCAAGGCGATGGCCGAGAAGCGGACGGGCATCCCCGCCAGCCAGATGCTGATCTCCGCCGTTCACGCGCACAGCGCGCCCTCTTCGATGGGCTGCCTCGGCACCGACGCCGACCCGGCGTATGTCCCCTTCCTGCAAGACAAGCTCGTGGAAGCCGTGGCCGCGGCCCAGGCTGCCCTCGAGCCGGCGCGCGCCGGCTTCGCCAAGGCCAAGGCCGCCGAATTCACTGCTCTGCGGCGGTGGATCAGGCGGCCCGACCGCCTGGCCGAGGACCCGTTTGGAAACAAGACGGTCCGCGCCAACATGCACGCCGGCAGGATCTGGGACGACGTGACGGGCGAGTCCGGCCCAGAGGACCCCGATCTGGCGCTGATCTCGATTCAGGCCCGCGACGGCCGGCCGCTGGCCGTGCTGGGGAATTTTTCCATGCACTACTTCGGCGATCAGGACATCAGCCCGGATTACTACGGCTTGTTCTGCGACGGGTTGAAGCAACGACTTGCGCCGCAGGCAGCGCCGGGAAAGGCGCCCTTTGTGGGCATCATGTCGCACGGTTGCAGCGGCGACATCTGGCGACGCGATTACACCAAGCCGGAGAGCGAGTGGAATGCGAAGCTCTCGATCGAGGAGTATGCCAACGGCCTGGTAGAGATCGCCATCGCCGCTCTGCGGGGAATTCCCTATCGCGAAGACGTGGACCTGGCCATGGCCGAGCGCCGCATGACGCTGGATTATCGCGTACCCGACAAGCAACGCCTGGAATGGGCGCAGCGGGTGGTTGCCGAGATGGGCGACCGGCTGCCGAAGACGACGGCCGAGGTCTACGCGCGCGAGCAGGTGATTCTCCACGAGCGGCAGAAGACGCAGATCGTGGTCCAAGCCCTGCGGATTGGCGACATCGGCATCGCCACCACGCCCTGCGAGACGTATGCGATCAGCGGCCTGAAGATCAAGGCGGCCAGCCCGTTGCCACACAACATGGTGATCGAGCTGGCCAACGGCGGCGACGGCTACATTCCGCCGCCCGAACAGCATCTTTTCGGCGGTTACAACACCTGGCCCGCCCGCTCCGCCGGTCTGGAAGTGATGGCCGAGCCGAAGATCGTCGAAGCGGCCATCGGCATGTTGGAGAAGATCAGCGGGAAACCGCGCCGCGCGTGGCGGCTCAGCGACGGGCCGGCCGCGCGGGCGATCCTCGACGCCGGGCCGGCCGCTTACTGGCGGCTGAACGAGTTCGCCGGACCACACGCCGCCGACGCCGGCGGACAGGGGCATGACGCGGTCTACGAGCCGGAAATCACCTACTATCTTGAAGGGCCATCCTCGGCGAGCTTCTGCGGAGAGGACGAGGTGAACCGGGCGCCGCACTTCGTCGGCGGCCGGCTGCGGGCGCGTCTGGGCGGCCTCGCCGACCGCTACTCCGTCTCCCTGTGGCTTTGGAACGGCATGCCCAACGACGGGCGCGAGATGAGCGGCTGGTTCTTCTCCCGCGGCCGCGACCACGGCCTGGCGCCGCACGGCGACCACCTGGGCATCGGCGGAACGGGCGGCCACGCCGGCAGGCTCGTGTTCCTCCACGGCAACGACCCCGGCACGGCGGTCGCCGGCAAGACCGAGATTCCCCGCTGGCAATGGCGCCACGTTGTCCTCGTCCGCGACGCCGAGACCGTGCGCGTGTATCTCAACGGAGAGGTCGAGATCGAAACGAAGGCCGCAGCGGGTTTCCCCGCCGATCTCGAGCAATGCTTTTTCGGCGGCCGCAGCGACAACGACTCCAACTGGGAAGGCCGGTTGGATGAGATCGCGGTTTTCAATCGCGCCCTGACCGCCGACCAGGTCGCGCGCCTCGCGGTGCAATGATCGCATCGGGCAATCTGCATTCCACCAACCGGAGGCAAATCGCAACAGGCAAGGAGCAAGAACCATGAAGCGACCTGGAATCGGATGCCTGATCTTGTGCTGGTGCATCGTGGGAACCGTGTGGTGTCTCGCGGCTCGCGGGGAGCCGCAGCAGCAGCATGGACTTCATTACACCGAGCCCGCGCGCGTCTGGGACGAAGCCATGCCCTTGGGCAACGGTTTGCTGGGCGCGTTGGTCTGGGGCGATGGCCGGCCGCTGCGAATCTCGTTGGACCGCACCGATCTATGGGACCTGCGGCCGGTGCCCGAATTCGAGTCGGCTGATTACTCGTACAGGACGATGCGCCAGTGGGTGAAGGAGGGCCGGATCGAGGATCTCCGCCGGCTGTACGAGGCTCCCTACCGAAACCCGGGCCCCACGAAGATTCCCGCGGGACGCATCGAATTGACGTTCGACGACGAATGCCCTTTCCGCGACGCGTCGCTCGATCTCAGCCGCGCCGTCTGCGCGGTGCGGTTCGGCAACGGCGCAGCCGTGCGTGTCCTCGTGCACGCCGGGGAGCCTCTGGGGGTGATCGAGGTCTCTTCCCGCCAGCCGGCATCCGTCGTGCTGGTAGCGCCGCCCTTTGCCGGCAAGGTCACTGAGGCAACAGGCGCGGCCAGCGGCCACGGCGATCTGGCTACCCTCCGCTACGAGCCCCCTCTGGAGCACCGCGGCGATTGTTGGGCGGGATACCTACAGAAAGGCTGGGGTGAATTCCGTTTTGCGGTGGCCCTGGCCTGGCGCCAGTCCGAATCCGGCTGGCTTGGCGTCTGGTCGATCTCGACGTCGAAGGAATCCGACGACCCGCTGGCCGCGGCGAGGAACCGGTGCGAGGCGGCGCTCGGGCGAGGATTCGACGGCCTCGCGCGGGAGCACGATCGCTGGTGGAAGGAATACTGGAGCCGCGCCTCGGTGGCCGTGCCGAACTCGGTCGTCGAACGGCAGTGGTACCTGGAAACCTACAAGTTCGGGTCGGCGACTCGGCCGGATACGCCGCCGATCACGCTCCAGGGCCCCTGGACGGCCGACGACATGAAGATCCCGCCGTGGAAGGGCGACTACCATCACGACTTGAATACGCAACTGAGCTATTGGCCCGCTTACAGCGGCAATCGGCTCGAAGGCGCATCCGGCTTCGTCCGCTGGTTGTGGGAGACGCGGGGAAACGCCAGGCGATGGACGGCGCGGTTCTTCGGCCTGCCCGGCCTGAACGTGCCGATGACGGCCGATTTGGAGCAGAACCAGATCGGCGGTTGGCACCAGTACACGCACTCGGCGACCACCGCCGCCTGGCTGGCACACCATTTCTGGCTGCATTGGCGCTACAGCATGGATCGGCAGTTCCTCGAAGAGAGGGCTTATCCCTGGCTCCAGCAGGTCGCCACGTTTCTGGAAGCGGTGACGGAGAAAGGCCCTGACGGCAAGCGGACATTGCCGCTGAGCTCCTCCCCGGAGATTCATGACAATCAGCTTCAGGCCTGGTTTCCGTCGATCACCAACTATGACCTGGCCCTGATCCGCTGGACGTTCGAGAAGACGGCCAAATTGGCGGAACAGTTGGAGGAGCCGGCCGAGGCGAACCGCTGGCGCGGAATCCTCTCGGAGATGCCCGAGCTGGCCGTCGCCCCCGACGACCTGAAGCTGCTGGTGGCAAAAGACGATCCGCTGCCGGGATCGCATCGCCATTTTTCGCACTTGATGGCGATCCATCCGCTGGGAACGATCTGCTGGGAGAACGGAGAGCGCGACCGGGCGATCATCAAGGCCTCGCTGGCCGACCTGGATGCCCGGGGTACCAGCCAATGGTGCGGCTACAGCTTCGCCTGGCTGGCGAACCTGGCCGCCCGGGCGCGGGACGGCGAAAAGGCCGAGCGGGCCCTGGAGGTCTTCTCGCGCGCCTTCTGCCTGCGCAACGGGTTCCACGCGAACGGTGACCAATCCGGCCAAGGCTACTCCAACTTCCGATATCGGCCGTTTACGCTGGAGGGCAATTTCGCCGCCGCGGCTGGGCTTCAGGAGATGCTGCTGCAAAGTTACAGCAGCACGATTCGGTTGTTCCCGGCAATCCCCGCCGGGTGGCGCGAGGTGTCGTTCCGGGGATTACGGGCGGAAGGGGCATTCGTCGTCTCCGCCACGCGCAACGGCGGCCGGACCGAGTTAGTCCAGATCGTTTCCGAGGCGGGGGGCGTCCTGCGCCTTGAGAATCCGTTCGGCGAGGATGGCTACGGGCTGGCCGGCGCCGAGCCGGAGAGCGTGCAGGCGGAGGGCCAGGACCTGCTCCTCAAGACCCGAGCGGGACAGACGGTGACTTTCTCTCGCAAGTGAAGTCCAGGGAAATTCGGAAGAGCGAATTGCGGCAATTCGAGGCATGGCAAACAGCCGCCAAGGGGCGTGGTGCAACCGCCATCTCTCGGCGGGTTTGCCCGTTGACGGCCGGCTGACCGCCCGCGGCAACGGTTCACACCCTGCGCCGGGTCCGAAGGGGACAGTCCGCGTGAACACCTGCGGATTTACGGGCAGAATTCATGAACTGTGACAACGCGGGAACGGGAGCGATGGAGCCGATTCTCAAGTCAAGTCGAAAACTCGTCGCCGGGCATCAGAAGAACGGATCGCGAAAGCGCGAAAGTGCGAAAAAGACAAGTAGCCGAAAGGAGCGCGTTTGGATGGCTGCCTTGCGCATTCAGTCAGAAACTGATCATGTCCAAGTTGCGGGAAAAGATCAGCACGCCATCGAAAT
>JAMOAF010000055.1 GCA_023621895.1 Planctomycetota bacterium | reverse complement strand
AAACTTCAGGGGCAGCTCTTGGTTGGGGTGATCAACTCGATTGGCGTCCGCCGCGACGAGAAGGCCGTGGGCGCCCTGGCCAGGCTGGTCGATGATCCTGCGCCGGAGGTCGCTCCCAAGGCATTGGCGGCGCTCGGGCAGATCGCTTCCGCCGAAGCCGCCGAGGCCCTGAAACGAGCCGTCGCCGGCGATTCCGCCGCGCTCCGCGCGGCCGCGGCCGACGCTTGCCTCGTGGCCGCCGAGCGGCTCGTGGCGGAGGGCAAGCGGGAGGAAGCCGCCCGGCTGTGCGACGCCGCTCGCGCTGCGGACGTGCCCGATCATGTTCGCGCCGCCGCCACGCGCGGGGCGATCCTCGCGCGGCAATCGGCCGGCGCGCCGCTGCTGCTCGAGCAGCTCAAGACCGGCGAGGGAGAGATGTTTGCGATGGCACTCAGGACGAGCCGCGAGCTTCCCGGCGCTGACGTGACACGATCACTCGTTGCGGAGCTGGACCGCCTGCCGCCGGCCCGCCAGGCGCCGTTGATCGGCGCGATCGGCGACCGCCAGGACGCCGGCGCGGCGCCGGCGATCCGCAAGCTCGCCGCCGGCGGCCCCGCGGAGGTCCGATCGGCTGCAATCCATGCCCTCGGCCAATTGGTCGATGTTGCGGGCGCGGCGGTGCTTCTCGATGCGGCCGTCTCGGGCGACCCGGCGCTGGCCGATGCCGCGAAGGCGAGCCTGATAAAGCTCCGCGGCAGCGCGGCGGACGAGGCCGTCGTGGCCAAGATGAATCGCGCCGCGCCGGCCGAGCGCACGGTTCTCCTGGACCTTGTCGGGCAATTGGCGATTCCCTCCGCGACCCCCGCGGTCCTCAAAGCGGCAAACGATCCGGACGAGCAGGTCCGCCTGGCCGCGATCAAGGCGCTGGGGCGAGTCATCGGTTTGAAAGAACTCGAGGTTTTGACCGATCGACTTCGCGAGGCGAAGTCTCCGCAAGAGGTTGCCGCGGTGCGCGAAGCCCTCAAGGTTGCCTGCCTGAGGGTCCCTGATCCGGAAGCCTGCGTCGGAAAACTCCTGGAATTCCTGCCGAATGCCCCGATCGCGTCAAAATGCTTCGTGATGGAATTGCTGGCCTCGCTTGGCGGAACGCGCGCTCTGAAGGCCGTCTCGGCGGCGGCCGGGGACCCCAGCGAGGACCTCCAAGACGCGGCGACCCGCGCCTTGGGCACGTGGACGACCCCCGACGCCGCGCCAGAACTGCTCAAGCTGGCCAAGACGCTTCCCAGCGACAACCTCAGAACGCGCACCTTGCGCGGTTACATTCGCATTGCGCAGCAGATGGGCCTGCCACCGCAGCAAAGGCTGGACATGTGCAAAGAGGCGTTTCAAGCGGCGCAGCGCGACGACGAACGGCGGCTGGTTCTGGCCGTGCTCGGCCAGATCCCCACGGCCGAGGCGATGTCCATGGTCGTCCCGCACCTGGGCAATCCCGCCCTCGCCGAAGAAGCGGCCGGCGCGGCGCTGGCGATTGGAGAGAAGATCGTCCGGGCAGAGCCTCGTGCGGTCGCCGATGCCATGCGGCAGGTTCTCAAGAGCGGCGTCGGCGGTGAAAAGGCCGCCCGTGCCAAGAAACTGCTGCCGAACGACTAATCGATCGCGAGGCCCGCTTGCCGGCCGCTGCGGATCGCGCCCTCCATCGTGGCTGGCCAGCCGGTGTCCGTCCAATCGCCCGCCAAGACGATGTTGGGGACGGCGATTTGCGGCTTGGGCCTGAACGAGTCGCTCTCCGGCGTGACCGAGAAGACGGCCTCTCGTTCGGTCACCACGCGCTGGTGGAGGAGCCGCGCTTGGCGGGCCGCGGGCCAGATCGAAGCCAGCTCGCCGCACACCCGCTCGACCAGCCGGCCGCGCGGCAGATCAACGAGCCGGTTCGATGCGCTGATGACGATTTGAACATGATGGCCGCCGTGCTGACCCGGCGACTGCTCCGCCGATGAGCGGAACATCCACTGGCTCGTGCGGCCGACCAGCACGGCGTGCGGCAGCGGCGTAATCGAGCGGTCGAACCAGAGGTGAACCGCGGTGATCGCCGCCGGCTCGAGGCGATCGGCGCTCCAGTCCTCGCCGAGCAGCGGCCTCTGCTCCGGCGAGAACAGCCGGGTGATCTGCCGCCAGGGCACGGCAACCACCAGCCCGCCGACTTGGCGGCGTTTTCCGCCGCGAAGGACGATCGCCCGGCACCGCCCCCCGCTGATCTCGATCGCGCGAGCGCGAGTCCCCAGGTACACTTCGACCCCCAACTGCCGCAAGCGATCGTTCATCGGCCGATCGAAGATTTCAGCGAGGGGAACTTTGGGCAGGAAGAGCTCGCACCCCCGGGGCGACCGCAGAAAGCCGTCGAGAACCACCTTGCGGGCCATCGCCAGCCCGGCCCGATCAATGGTTTCGCCCAGCGCGCTGACCAGCAGCACGGACCAGAAGCGATCGATGGCGGCTTCGGACTGGCCCTCTGCACGGAGCCACCCGGCGACGGTCCCCTCGCCGGCCGGCTGGCCCGGCGCAAGTCGCCCCAGCCTGAACATGCATCGCGCGATGCTCAGCCGGTCGCGCGGCCCCAGGTAGCGGAGCCGGGCAAGTCCGGGCAAGAGGTGCAGCGGCGCCGGCAGCCAAGGCCACGGCCGGAAACGGCAGACCTCGCCCGCCGGACCGATGAAATTCAGGCGGCGATGCCTGGCAAACCGATCCTCGACGCCCATCCGGCGGATGAAGTCGAGCAGCCGCGTGCAGCAGCCCATGCCCACGTGCATGCAGCGGTCCACCAGTTCTCCGGTCAAGGCATCGCGGAAACTGCCCACCCGGCCTCCGAGGCGCTCGTTCTGCTCGAACAGCTCGACCTTGTGCCCGCGCTCGGTAAGCGCCAGGGCCGCCGCCATGCCCGCCAGCCCCCCGCCGACGACGGCCACCGGCCGGAACTGATCGCTTGCGCGCGGTCCGCTCATCGTAGCGCGCCCTCCGCCGGCCCGGCAATCGCGCGCAAGATGATTGCCAGTTTCTCCAGCAGGCTGAGCGTGACGCGCTGCGAGAGGACGCGGGCTGGATCGGTGCGGATCATCTTGAACAGGCGATGGTAGACCTGGACCATCATCAGGAACATGCGGCGGCCCTCGGGCGCAAGCCGCGGAGCCAGGGGCAACGCCCTGGTGTACAACGCCTCGGTCCGCTCGATCTGGCGCTGCATCAACTGCATGAACCGCTCGTCGGCCACGCCGGCGGCCAGGTCCGCTTCCGTGTAGCCGAAACGGGCGAGGTCCTCCTCGGGCAGGTAGACGCGGCCGCGCCGGGCGTCCTCTCTCAAGTCGCGGAGGATGTTGGTCATCTGAAACGCCAGCCCGCACGCACGTGCCGGTTCCACCGGTTCCTCGCCGCAAAACCCCCAAATCCGGATGCAGGCCAGGCCGACCGCTCCGGCCACCAGATCGCAATACCGGGCGAGTTCTTCGAAGGTCGCATAGCGCCGGCGCTCGAGGTCCATTTCCACGCCGCCGAT
>JAMOAF010000605.1 GCA_023621895.1 Planctomycetota bacterium | reverse complement strand
CCCACGCGGCTATCGGCCGGTCGGTGCGTGCTATAATGCCGCCAGGAGCGGCCCTTCCTGGTTCCCAAGCTCCCCACGTTCCTGGTTCCCAAGCTCCAGCTTTGGAACCTCTGCCCCGCGCTTGCCGCGCCATCCGCATGCCCGCCTATAACCCGTAACCAAACGCGGGGCAAGCCCACGCGGCTATCGGCCGGTCGGTGCGTGCTATAATGCCGTTAGGAGCGGCCCTTGGTGCAGAGTCTGCATTCTGCGCAAACGTTGACGGTTTTGCGGGTTATCCCTTCCGGGAGTTCTTCGATGTTCGCTCGTCGCACGGTGGTCTTTGTTGTCGGAATGGCCGCGTTGCTCTCGGCGCGATTGGCCGCGGCCGGGGGGAAGGTGCAACTGGAGTTGGTCGCCGACGAGCGGGTTCCGATTACGGGGCAGCAAGAGTGGCTTGCGCGGCTTTCGAGAGCCGGTATTGAAGGCTTCCGCATCCGCGCGAAGAATCCATCCGACGAGCCGCGGATCGATGTCGGCGGCACCGACGATGCTCCGATTTACTCGGTGGTTGGCGTCCTCACGGCAAATGATGAACTGCTTCTGCCGGGAGCGCGTTTCCGGGCGGCGCAGGTCGGCGGGCTGGCCGGGTGGCTTCGCGAGCTGGCCGACCACGGACCGCCGGACCGCCGCCCGGCAACGGGGGCCTTCGGATTGACCGAAAAGGATTTCGCGCTGCTCCACGCCGACATGGCGCCGGCGTTGGGCTTCGACACGCAGGGCATGTCGCGGGCCGATGTGATCCGAGTTGCGGCCAAGCAAATGTCGACGCCGCTGGTGGCCGACTCGAAGCTGGCCGAGCCGCTGGGCGCTGACAAAGTGACGGAGAATCTCGCCGGTCTCTCCCGCGGGACCGCGCTGGCCTACGTCGTTCGGTCCCATGGGCTTTGCATCGTGCCGCAGCCGAGCGGCGGCCGGATCGGACTGGCCATTGTCGAGGCAAAACCCGAGATGCAAATCTGGCCGATCGGCTGGGAGCCCAAGAAACCCGAAAAGGATGTCAAGCCGGAGCTGTTCGAGTTCCTCGAAGTCAACGTCACCGGCGTTTCGGTCACCCAGGTGCTCGAAGCGGTCAGCCAACGGTTGAAGATGCCGATCCTGCTGGACCACAACGCCTTGGCGCGGCACGGGCTGGAGCCGGCCAAGGTGTTCGTTGAGTTCCCCCATTCGCGGACGACATACAGCATCATGCTCCGCAGGGCGCTGTTCAAGGCGATGCTCAAGGGCGAGTTGCGCGTGGACGAGGCCGATCAGCCGTTCCTCTGGGTGACCTCGATCAAGCCAACCTAATCGGCGTGCGGGATCATCGGGGCGACGGCCAGGTGCGCAAGAGGGGAAGACGGAACGCGATTTCCCCGCGCAGACTGCCCAGCTTCCATGATGCAGACCACCGTCAAAGAATCGCCAATCGTCGTAGGCGGAACATGGATGCCAATCTTTGCGACGATCTCCGTCTGCTCCGATGTTACTTCAGGAGCCGATATGACTTTCTTGGGGAGAGTAAAGAAGCGGGTCTCGAATGACCCCTCCAGTGGGGCAATTGGTGAACGCCGCCCGAGCGAGTCACGGGAGGAATTCACCCAAACGGGGAGAAACAAGATGCGATTGACGTTGATTCTGTTCGGGTTGATGATTGTCGCCAGCCCGGCGCTTGCCCAGAAGACTGCTAATCAGCCGACCCTCGCCCCGCGGGTTGCGCAGACGGCCGAGGAGCCTACGGACAGCCAGGCTGCGTCGGTGAACCAGGATACGGATCGGCGGTTGGAGCAGCAGGTCAGTGCGATCCAGCAGCGATTGCAGCAGGAGGAGCGCCGCTTGCAGGCGCAGTTCGCGGAGTTGGCGAAGATGCGCGCCCCCGCGGTGTCGAAGGCAGACCAGGCGACGCTCGAGCGGATCGCGCAGCTCGAACAGCAGGTCGTCGCCGAGTACCAGAAACGCGTCGAGCAGATTCTCGCCGGCGGGGAAGAGAAGATTCCGGCGCAGCCGGTGGCGGCATCTCCATCCCAGTCGCAGCAGAAGAAGCAGTTGCAGCAGTCGCAGCGGCAGCAACAACCGGCCAATGTGAGGACCGAGTCTCCCAAGCGCCCGGTCCTGCCGTTCTGGCCGTTCAATCAGTTCTGATCGCGGCCGCCGGTGTACTCGTCGCGGCTTGCCGTGACGGCTGGCGTGGGATGAATATCCGGGCCCCTGTCTAGCCCTCCGCCTGCACTTCGCGTTAACATGGGAGGTGCAGGCGGCAATTTTTTTGACTCCAGACCTGGCGAGGTGATCGGACATGGCAGAAAAAACGGATCGTCGGTGCTTTCTGGCTCGGGGCGTCTTGGGAGCGGCTGGGATCGGCGCGGCGCTGACCAGCATTGAGGAGAAAACGCTGGCGGCCGCTATCGAGGACGGAAGTGCGCGGCCGGCGGAAGGCGGCAAGCCCAAGACCGATATTCCGCCGGGCAGCCTGCCCTGCGGCAAAATCGGCAATGTCTCGCTGAGCCGGCTGCTGATTGGCGGCAACCTGATCGGCGGCTGGGCCCACAGCCGCGACCTGGCGTACGCCTCGAAGCTGTTCACCTCCTACAACACGGAAGCGAAAGTCTTTGAGACCCTGGAACTCGCCCAGGCCTGCGGCATCAACACGATCCAATTGGACCCGAAGTGCTGGGACGCGGTGGCCAAGTACAACGCCCAGCGCAGCGACAAGATCCAGACCATGGTTTGCGTGCCGTTGATTGCCGACAAGACCAAGATGAACGACGAGATCAAGCGCCAGATCGACATGGGCGCAACGTTCGTTTATTCGCACGGCGGCACGACCGACTCGCACATGATGAAAGGCGGCGGCACCGGCGTGATCGCGCAGATGGTCGAATTGATCAAGGCCCAGGGCGTTCCCGCCGGCGTCGGCGGCCACTCGCTCAACATGCCGGTCGCCTGTGAACGCGACGGGGTGGACCCCGATTTCTACGTCAAAACGTTCCACATCGATCGCTACTGGTCGGCCACGCCTTCGGACCATCGCCAGGAATACGATTGGATGTCGTACAACAGGGATTCGGACCACAGCAAGAATTACGACAACATGTGGTGCAACAATCCCGAGGAGACCGCGGAGTTCATGGCGACGGTTAAGAAGCCCTGGGTGGCGTTCAAGGTGATGGCGGCCGGGGCGATCGCCCCCCAGATCGCCTTCTCGCACGCCTACCGCAACGGCGCCGATTTCGTCATCGCCGGGATGTTCGACTTCCAGGTCGAGCCCGACGTGAAGATCGCCATCGCGAGTCTGGAGAAGGCTCAGAATCGCAGCCGGCCCTGGCGCGCCTAGGGGGCCCGATTCATCCGCCACTTGACGCACGCGAACGCAGGAAATGTAATCGCTTGCGGGGGTGTTCTTGTTCCGGGTCACCTTAAGTGCGAACTATCTGCCTGCCGCCAATCGAGCGCCAGCCAATCAACCATTTGCAGCCTTCGATGCCGCGGGCCGGCCGCTGTCCTGAAAT
>JAMOAF010000805.1 GCA_023621895.1 Planctomycetota bacterium | reverse complement strand
GCCGAAGGCCGGATTTTCACGGCGGGCGATTTCGACGACGTCGAGAAGGTGATCGCCCTGAACCTCGACGGCCGCCTGCTTTGGGAAAGGGTCAACGGCGAGAGTTGGACCGGCGCGTATCCCGGTTCGCGGACGACACCGTCTTGGTCGGGCGGGATGCTCTACCAGATGAATCCGAAGGGCCGGCTGGCTGCGTTCAAGGCGGAGAGCGGCGGCGAGGTTTGGAACGCCGATTTGAAGGAGCGATTCGGCGCCCGGTACGGCACCTGGGCGATGAGCGAAAACGTGGCCGTCGAGGGCGGCCTGGTCTATTGCATCCCGGGCGGCGGCGACGCGCTGATGGTTGCGCTGGATCGATTGACCGGCAAGACGGTCTGGGTCAACGACGCGCTGGACGAAACGGCCGCCTACTGCTCGCCGATCATCGTCACCCACAACGGCCGGCGACAGTTGATCGCGATGACGCAGAAGTCGATCGTCGGCGTCGACGCGGCCGACGGCAAGCTGCTCTGGTCCCACCCGCACCTGACCCGGGGCGATCAGAATGTGAACGCCCCCCTGTATCACGAGGGCTACGTGTTCACCGCCAGCGGGCATTCGGGCGGAGGCCGCGTCGTCAAGATCAACGAGAGCAGCTCGGCGGTCGAAGAGCTGTGGTGGGACAAGGACCTCGACAATTGCCACGGCAGCGTGATGCAGGCGGGCGGCTACTTGTTCGGCAGCTCCTGCCGCGCCGGCGGCCGGGGGTTCTTCTGCGCCGAACTGCTGACGGGCAGGCTCGCGTTCCGCGAGAAACGGATGGAAAAGCTCTCGCTCACGGCGGCCGAAGGGCTGATCTACGGGCTGGGCCAGGAGGGCGCCATGCACCTGATCCGGCCGACGCCGGAGAAGCTCGAAATCATCAGCAGCTTCGCGATCCCCCAGGATACCAAGGAACTCGCCTGGGCCCACCCGGTTATCGCCGGCGGCCGCCTCTACTTGCGCCGCGGCGAGTACCTGTACGCGTATGATCTTCGCGCGGAGTGACTCGACCTGCGCCGAGAGGTACAGTCCTGGGGTGGTTAAGGAGTCTAGCTATCAGTAAGCAGCCGCGTACCCTTCGTGGTCTTCGAAGTGGTCAACCTGCGTTCTGCCCCGGCATTGGCACACCCCCATGGCTCCGCGGGGGATGGCCCCTGGAACGATTTCGGGGGCGCAAGGTTTGCCCAATCGGCAGGAGCCGTACGTCTTGAGCGCCGATGCGATTTTTCGTCCGGCCAGTTCTCAAGCCAAAAAACGGCGCGGGCCGATTAGCTTCGACATGGCCCATTGGGGGTACGTGAAACCGAGGGCCACCTTCCCGGACCGGTGAACCTAGGGGACCCCGGTCAGGTCCGCTCCGCGGATACCGGCAAGGGGCACGAACGCTTTCCTGACCCGTCTCGGGTCAGAGGATGGGGGGAATGAAAATCAAGTATCTTATCGCGCTGATCGCCGTTGGGGCGATTCTCTTTGGAAGCCAAGACCGAGGCCAGGCGCAGCAGCCGCCCGCGGCGCCGCACACGCTTTGGCACTTTCTTGGTATTCCGCAGGCCGTGCACCGTTCGTACGACGGCCTAATGAATCGCAAGGGGGAACATCCGGGCCTGGAGCGGAAGCCGCCGCTGAAGGCCCTGGCCGATCCGGCCAACCTGGCGTCGGACAATCCGGCGATCAAGGCGGCGGCCGAGATCAAGCAGCAGGAGGACCTTAAGCCCCAGAAGATCAAGGCAATCAAGTATCTGGCGGAGATCGCCTGCGGCTGTTACCCGGGAGTCAAGGAAGCGCTGCTTGCGGCGCTCGACGACTGCACGGAAGAGGTCCGCTACGAGGCCGCCGTGGCCTTCTGCAAGGCGGCCGGCAACCCGTGCTCGCTCTGCAACCGGGCGACCTGCTGCGACAAGCAAGTCAAGGACAAATTGCGGGACATGGCCTTGGGCACGGATTCGAACGGCTGCTGCAAGGAGCCCTCGGCCCGCGTCCGCGCCGCGGCCGCCATGGCGCTCCGGGCGTGCAACCAGATTCCGGCGGTTGCCCCGGCGGAAGTCAAGGAAAGGAAGGAGGGGCCAACCGCGGTGGAAGGCAAAGAGGCCGGTGAGCGCGGCCTCGAAGCCCCCATGCCGCCGGGCCCGCCGCCGGCGTCGACCACGGGGACCAAGACCCCCGCGCTGATTTACCCGGTGAGCCTGTCTTCACACGTATTCGATGGGCCGGCGGCTCCCGTGGCGCAGGCCGAGGGCATAGCGACTGGCCCGTTGGGACAGGTCTCCGTTGAGCATTCGGGCGTTCGAGGGATCGGATGCCGGTGCCCCCGATGCTTGAGCCGGAGCGCGGGGAGGGTCTGCCCGCCGGCGGCCACGGCGCCTCTGCCGCCTGGCGCCGAAGCGCCGCAACCCGCCCCAGCGCCTGGTGAAGAGCGGCCGGAAGGGGCGCCCGCCGCAGCCGCCGCGGCCGCGCCGACCGCCCTGGCGGGATCGTTCGGAGCGGCGCGCGCGCCCTCATCGGCCGCGCCCAACATGATCGGCGACTTCCTCGGCGGCAATTATAGTTACATTACGTTCGAAGGCGATACCCAGCCGGTTTCGATTTCCGGGGGGGACCGCAACTTCAAGATCGCCGAGAACAGCAGCCCGATCCCTTTGGATCGGGTGTTTTTCAACTATAACCATTTTGCCAACGCCTTGGAGACGTTCGACGGGCCGGCGCTGCCGCTCGACCGGTTCACCTTCGGCGTCGAGAAGACCTTCTGGGACGAGAACTGGTCCGTGGAGCTGAGGGTCCCGTTCGCCCGCGGTCTCGATTCGGCGGAAGTCGTGGGCCAGCAGGCGGGGCTTGAGGGGACCGAGTTCGGCAACGTGGCGATGGCCGTCAAGACGCTGCTCTACCAAAGCCGCCGCAGCGCCCTGTCGGTCGGCTTGGGAGTCGTCTTCCCGACGGGCGCTGATTCGGAGTTGATCTACGACGACGGCGTGGGGGGCTTGACCACGCTGGCCAGCGTCGAAAACGAGGCGGTGCACTTCCAGCCGTTCCTCGGCTACCTTTGGACGCCGAACGACCGGCTGTTTGCACAGTTCTTTTCCCAGGTCGATTTCGACGCCAACGGGAACCAGACGCTGATCCGCGGCGTCGAGGGGCGTTTGCAGGACCAGTCCCTCTTGTTTCTCGACATGAGCGTCGGCTACTGGGTCTATCGGGCCCAGAATGCTCCGTTCCTCAAAGGCGTGGCGCCGATGGTGGAACTCCACTATACCACGACGCTCCAGTCGCCCGACGAAGCGCCGGCTGGGGACGTCGTGGTGACGCCCTCCGCCTACGAAATCGACACGATCACCAATCTGGCGGGGCGGCAAGATATCCTGAACCTCACCGGCGGCGTTCACTTCCAGTTGTTCGAGGCGACGCGGTTGACCGTGGCCGGTGCATGCCCCTTGCGGAGCGACTCGAACCGCGAATTCGACGCGGAGTTCATGCTCCAGTTGAACCACTATTACTAGCCGTCAGTTGTCGGCTTTCAGCCATCAGCC
>JAMOAF010000962.1 GCA_023621895.1 Planctomycetota bacterium | reverse complement strand
TTCTCCACCGCATCTTTCCCGAAAGCGCCAAGGCTCTTTATTTCGAGCGCCGCGAGAACCTGTTCCGGCTCATAGAGAACACCCAGACGCGGTCTCTGTCTCTGGCGGGGGACGATCAAATCAATCTCCACTGGAATGCCGCGGATGAACACGTCGCGCGGAGATACGTGGATGCCCTCCTGCCTGAGAGCCGTACGCAAGATCTCGACCGTCGCGGCTCCAACGAACTTGGAGCATTTCGTCCCGAACGATTCCTTCGCTCTCCGAGCCCGTTCCACAATCTGCTCGCCGGTCACCAAATGTCCCTTTCGAGAAACGACAACCTTGCAGTCCGCCACAACCCGCGGTTCTGGATTACCGCTCCTGGCAGTATGGGCTGCCCAAAACCGCCCCACAAGAAGGGTGGGGCGTGTCTCACGTGTTGAGGAGGTTCTCGCACCGACTCGCATTTGAGCCGCAGCCGGTATAATAGATCGCCAAGTGACCTGTAACCTCAAGCCCCTTTGCCGCATGACCCACGACGAGATTCTGAACTGGCTCCGCGAGTCGAACGAGGCACGGCTGGCCGATCTCTGGCGGACCGCCGACCAGGCGCGGCAGGCGCACGTCGGCGGCGAGGTGCATCTCCGCGGCCTGATCGAGATATCCAACCACTGCATCCGGCTCTGCGGCTATTGCGGCCTGCGGGCGCCCAACCGAAAAGTGACCCGTTACCGCATGACCCGCGAAGAGGTTGCTGCTTGTGTCCGCCAGGCAGTGGCGCTGGGATACGGCACGGTCGTGCTCCAGTCGGGCGAGGACCCGGGCCTGGCGCGCGACTGGGTCGCCGACCTGGTGCGCTGGATCAAGTCGGAGACTCCGCTGGCCGTGACGTTGAGCCTCGGCGAGCGCGACAAGGCCGAGTTGGCCGCGTGGCGCGAGGCCGGCGCCGACCGCTATCTGCTTCGCTTCGAGACTTCCAACCAGCGGCTCTACGCGCGAATCCACCCCGCCCGGCCAGGCGGGCCCGCCAACCGCCTGGAACTCCTCGAGCACCTGGCAGTCCTGGGCTACGAAGTGGGAAGCGGGGTCATGATCGGCATCCCCGGCCAGACCTACGATGACCTGGCTCGCGACATCGCCCTGTTCGCGGAATTGGACCTCGACATGATCGGGTGCGGCCCCTACCTGGTTCACCCCGATACCCCGCTGGGCAGCCCCGACAACTGGCCGGTTCTACCGGGCGACGAGCAGGTTCCCGCCAATGAACGGATGGCCTACAAGGTGATTGCGCTGGCGCGGCTTGTCTGCCCGCGGGCGAACATCCCCAGCACGACGGCCCTGGCCACGCTTAACCGGGAGAGGGGCAGGGAGCTCGGGCTGGTCCGCGGGGCCAACGTGGTCATGCCCAACCTGACTCCGCCCGCATACCGGCAACTCTACGAAATCTATCCCGGCAAGGCTTGCATCCACGAGACGGCCGAGGCCTGCCAGGATTGCCTCCAAGGGCGGATCGAGTCGCTTGGCCGCAAGATCGGCTCAGGGCGGGGTGATTCGCCGAACTACCGCCCACGTTGACAGCGTATCCACCCGCGACTACGATGCCCGCTGGCTGCTCGTTTTGGGCGCCTGACGTCTCGGCGCCCGTGCTCTTCTGTCTCTCGGCATGAACAAGGGGTGCGCCATGTTTGGAATCGATAAGATCAGTGTCTATCTCCTGGCCCTCGGGCTTCTGACGCTCCTGGCGGCCGTGTTGATCTGGCAGACGCACCGGACCGGCCGGACCGTGATTGTCTGGCTCGCGGCATCCGTTCTGGGCATTCTGCTCGGATCTGCCGGGTCCTACGCCCTGGTGCGTCTGACCGGCCACGAAGTGGTCAAGGCGAGCCTCATGGCGATCCCCGTGGGAGCCATGGATATGGCCGCGGAAAGCGGGCCCGCGGCGGAAACGCCCGGCGGCGCGCCCGGTGGCGGGCCCGGCGGCGGGCCCGGCGGCGGGGAAGCCGGGCCGCGCGGCATGGGCGGCTTCGGCGGGCCGCGCGAACCCAACCCGCGGCGCGATCTGACCACGCTGGTGCAGAAACTGGCCCTGCTGACCGGCGATGTGTCGATCACGCTTTCCGACCAGCAGGCAAAGACCCTCTGCGATTGCCTGGCCGACCTGGAGAAGGGAGAAACCATGTCGAGCGACGACGCCAAGGCAAAGCACGCCGAAATTCTGGCGATCCTCGACCAGAAGCAACAGGCCAATATCGACGCCATTGGTCTTCCGCGTCGCTCGCCCGGCGGCCCCGGCGGGCCGGGCGGGCCGGGCGGGCCGGGAGGCGGCGAGCAGGCCGCGGACGCCAATCCATTCCAGCAGGAGGCCAACGCCCAGCCGTTGACCGTCCTCCGCGAGCGATTCGCAAAGAAGTAAGATTCCGAGCACCGGTCCGGCCGCTCCAGAGTAGCGCGACTCGAGGCGGTCAATTCCGCCGGCGCGCGCTCGGATGGCGCTGAGGGGGCAATCCCGCCGAGAAACTACCCGGAAGCAAGAAACATCTCCACCGCCCGGCCCAGCCGCCGAAACTCGGCAGTCGGCATGGCGACGGTGTCCCAGCTCGGAGAGATTGGCCGGGCCCACGCGGAGTAGTCGTCGAGCCCGATCGCAATGAATCCGTAGAGGCGGTCGCGAAAGCAGAAACACCGTTCGGCCGGCAGCGGCGCCCGGTCGCCAAGAACGTGGTAAGCAAAAACGAGCAGTCCCTGGAACCCCTCGCCAAAAATGCTCTCCCATTGGGCAAGGCTGATGAGGTCTTCCTGCGGCGCCCAGTTCTTCCAGTACTGGCAGGTCTGGTCTCCGCTCGGGAAGCGGCGTCCCTTGACATCGACCAGCCAGGTCGTCCGCCCCGGCGCCGCGACAATAAAGTCGAGGCTCTTGATCGACTCGCCGTCCGACATCAGGCTTCGCCGCGCCTCATCGACGGCCACGTAGGGCACGCCGCGCGCGCGGAGAAACTCCTCGAAAGCCGCCTCGTAATGGTTGTCGCGATTGGCCATTGGCCCACCTCCCGCGATCAGCCCCACAAGCCGTATTATGCCAGGAAAGTGGACGTGTGTCCATGGAAGGGTTCGGGAAGAGGGTTCAGGGTTCGGGGTTCAGGGTTCGGGAAGAGGGTTCAGGGTTCGGGGTTCAGGGTTCGGGAAGAGGGTTCAGGGTTCGGGGTTCAGGGTTCAGTTTTTTGTGCATTGCCTTGTTACCAGGTTCCGGCTTGGCGGCGCCTCGGTTGTGGCCGCCGACTGGCGGTACCTGGAATGATGAAAACCATGGTCTGAGGGTGGGGAGGTGAAAACTGGTCTATTCTGGTTTGGCCGTTTTTGTTCCACGGTTGTCTCTTGGTGGCACTGAAAACAGCTGGGGCTGGAGATGGCTAAGGTTTTCGCATCGCCATGCCCGACTCCCGTCCCGAAGGGACACCCCTAAGCCAGCCCAGGGTGGAGCACGGCGAGTGAAACGAGCCTTGCGCAACCCTGGGTCAGGAGCCGCGCAAAACGCGGCCAGCCCCAGCGGGGCGGTCCTAAAGAAATAAATGACCGCGCTGGCCAATCCCGGGCGTAGCGCCCGTCGAGTGTGACCCGATGCCTTGGGCAGAGCGCCCGAAACTCGTCCTGGAACGAGATTCACTTGTGGTGCTTGGTGCTGTAGACAATGTGGACAAGCACTTTGGCCAACGATTCAGGCATGTTTTTGGCCTCTTTGTTAGGGCCGCCCCGCTGGGGCTGACAGGGTCTGAGGCGGCTTCTGACCCAGGGCTGCGGACGGCTCGTTTCACTCGCCGTTCTCCGCCCTGGGCTGGCTTAGGGGTGTCCCTTCGGGACGGGCTCTGGGCTGGCTTAGGGGTCCATTTCAGAAATGATGTCAGGGTTCCTTC
>JAMOAF010000730.1 GCA_023621895.1 Planctomycetota bacterium | reverse complement strand
GTCGAGCATCCGCTGTGTGTCGAATCCGCCGAGCACGTGATAGCCGTTGTCTTCGCGGAGCGACTCGAAATACATCGCGGCCCCCTCGATGATCCAGAAATTGCAGGCCTGGCCGACCAGCGGAGAGACTCGGCGTGATTCGTGGAACAACTGGTGCACCGCTTCGTGGAACAGCGTCACTTCGTCGGAGTCGTCGCCGGCAAAGAAATAGACGGCCGGCGACCTGGTCACGGCCGTCGGCCCGTGGATGTAGATGCCCAGCGAAATATCGATGTTCTTCGAGAGGGGGCGGAGCGTCGCCACGTACTCGCTCCGGTCGCGGAAGTAAACCACGTTGTGCTGAGGAAGCTCGATATTAGCCGCGTTGCCTTCCAGCAGGCCGGCCAACTGGCGTTCGGTGGCGTAGAAGCCGATGAACAACTGCTTCCAGACGCGGTAGAGCCCTTCGAGCCTCTTGCCCAATCTCACGGCTTCCTCGATCCCGCGATTGGTCAGAATGTTGTAATGCTCGGTGCCGACGACCCAGCCCGCGGCGATATTCGCATGAAGTTGAGCGTCCTCCTCGGCCGTGATCCAGCGTCCCTGGTAGTAACGCTTGCCCTGCTCGTACTGGTCAACCTGGTTGCGTTTCAACCAGCCAAACCGCTCGTGCCAGACGTAGCCGGCCTGGGCGCGCCGCATTTCGTAGTTGGTCAGCCAGCGGCCGCGGTACTGGCGAAAGCCCAAAAGCTTGCGGATCGCGTCGTGGTCCGGGTTTTCCCGCAGCGCCGCCAGAATCAGGTCAAACGCCAGGGAGGCATGGCTGGCCTTGACGGCCTTGCGGGCGAGCACGTAGTAGGCGCCCGCCTGCTCCTGCCGCAGCCCGTAAAACCGCTTGTGCCACTCCGCCACGCTTTGCGGCTCGTCTTGCGCGGGAGGCGGCGGCCCCACCTCGGCCGGCAAGACGGGGACAAACAGCCGCGCCGGGTCGCGCGGCTTGAGCCAATCACGGGTCTGAACGGCCTGGTCGGCGAGCCCCTGCTGGTCGCACCAGTCCGCCAATTGCGCGAGTTTTTCACGATAGCCGTCAACCAGCCGGGCGGCCATGGCCGAGTGGTCTTCCGCCCCCGCGGCGATGGGGACGGGGCCCACCGCGCAGATTGCCATGATCAGGCAGAAACCGCTTGAAAACAGGCTTCCTCGTCGATCGTTCAGCGGACTTCTTTCAGCCAAGATGGACCTCCGCGCTTGACGGCGAACAAAGCGGACCACTCCCTTAGTCTACCCCGCCCGCGGCGCCGCGGAGAATTTTGTGCGGCAGCAGCAATCGGAGGGGCGTCGAACCGGCAATTCGAGCCGCGGCGGCAATCGGTCTTGGGTTGGGCAAGGGTTCCCAAGCTGGAGCTTGGGAACCAGGTTCGAGGCCCTCGCGAAGCCCGCGGGCTAGGCCGGCGCATCGTTCGGCCCACAGGGGGCGATCTGGCGTAGAAGCTTGTGCTCCTTCAGCCAGCCATAGCAGTCCGGCAGGTCGAAGTGAGCAAGCACGTTGGGCACGAAGCTCGAGACCGGCCAGGCATAGTCTTCGGATTCGGCAATGGCCGAATAGGCGGACAGCGCGTTTTTCAGCGTCACCTGGACCACGCGCGGCGAGGCGAGCGCGGCGAACGTGGCAGGGATCGCGCCCCAGCCCTTGGCGGCCAGGTGGACCTCTTCATATCCATACGCGGCCAGCCACTCGAGCACCCCGAGAAGGTCGCGGGTCCGCTGGGCGGGCATCGGATCGTCGAGCATCAGGCTGTGCACCGCGCCGAAGTAGTCGCTGCCGTAACGGTTGAAGAACTGGTTCTCACCGCACGTGTCGGGCATCGACTCGCCGATGCCGCGGACGTCGCAAGCGAAAAGAGGCGCGCCCGGCTCCGCGGCGAGCAACTCCTTCACCAGCGGCTCGTCGCGCAGTTCCGCGTCGGCCGAGAGGTGCGACACGTAAAGCACCGCCCGCTTGCCCAGCCGCGGCGGCCGGCTGGTGTGGTGCTCGTCGCAGAGCAGCGTGGCCAGCGCCTGGATGCCCGGCTCCGTCTCCACCGCATACGTCACCGCGTGGGGCTTGGGATACTTGCGGCTCCGCAGGTTGCGAAGGATGCGGAACTCCGGTGCGGGAACCACTGCCGGGAGCTTCAAGACCTCGGCCACCTTCTTGACGATCGCGTCATCCTCGAACTTCGCGCGGCCCTTGCGGAGCGTCTCGGCCTTTGCCTTGGTGAAGGAAAACACGGTTTGTGACTCAAGCTCGGCGACCTGCCCCTTGGGCGTGCAGAAGAGGGTTTCGTCCTTTTCGATCGTAAGTTCCGGCTCGGATTGGGCGCCGGAAATACCCGTCGCCCGGTTGAACCAGCGATACATCGCCTCGCGGTTCTCCTGGGTGTAACCATGGTAGGTCGGGCCCGAGAACGTGGCGATCTCATCTTCAGCGCCGAGCAGCGCGTAGAGACGCTTGAGCCGCTGGTAGGATTCCTCGACCCCGCGGGCGTCGAAGTAGTCCTTTTCCTTGCCGAGAATGATCACCGGGTCGGGCGCCATGGCGGCCAAGAAGTCGGAGTGGTCCAGCCCGAGGGCCAGCGCTCGCGGCGGGCATTGCTCGGTATCGGCCGGGATCTCGTTCTCCGCGTTCCGCCGGAACGTGGTCACAAAACACGACGGAGCGGCCATCGTCCAGCGCCGCTCAACGCCGCACAGCCACGTGGTCATCGTGCCGCCGCCCGAGTTGCCCGTCACGCCGATATGCTTGGGGTCGACCTCCTTGCGCGCGAGCAGGTAGTCGAGCGCTCGAATGCCGTCCCACGCCCGCCAGGAGCCGAAGAACTCGCCGACGAGCATCTGCTGATTGCCCGCGTAGAGATGCTCGTACACGCCCACGCCGATGCGGCTCCCGAGCTTCTCGTTGACGTATTGCAGCCGCTCGCCTTGCCCGATCGGGTCGTAGATCAATACGACATAGCCCTGCCGGGCGAGCGCCTGCGAGAAGCTCTGGTAAGCCGCCTCCGCCTTGCCGTTGTCGGAGTGACCGCAGGTGCCCACGACGCCCGGCAGAGGGAAAGGGCGGCCCTTGGGGATGTAAAGATTGGCCGTGACGAGCATTCCCGGGCGGCTTTCAAAGATCACCTTCTCGATCGTGTACGCGTCGTGCTCGACGGTGCCGGTGACGCGCGGATTCAACGGCGTCCGCTCCGGCTCGGGACCGAAGCTCTCGCGAATTCGCCGGCGAACGCTTTCGACGTACTTTTCCGCATCAGCCTTGGTTTTCAGCGCTGCACGGGCCTTGTTCGCAAGCGCCTCGGCCCCGCGGACGCGGCGGACGAGGTATTCCTGCATCATCCGGGGGAACCGGTTCAGCGGCGCGAGCTCCTCCGGCGCCTCCCCCGCCCAGGCACGGGCCCTGCCGGCCAAGAGCGATTCGGCCAGCACGAGGCCGACCAGCGCGCCGCCACTGGTGCGGAGAAGATCGCGGCGGGTAACACAAAGCTGCGTGTTCATGGGCAATTCCTTATCCAGAGAAAACACCGGAAGGC
>JAMOAF010000472.1 GCA_023621895.1 Planctomycetota bacterium | reverse complement strand
CAGGCCCAGCGCGAGGCTGAAGGGGCGGATGACACAGACGTTCGCTGGTGCCGCGATCAACTCGCCCGCAACCGTGCGGAGATCGATCCGGCGCCGCTTTTGACGGGCGACGATTTGATTGGACACGGCGTGCCGAAAGGGCCCATCTTTCGGGAGATCCTCCAGCGCCTGCGGGAGGCGCAACTGGATAAGAAAATCCACTCTCGGCGCGATGCCCTGGCGATGGTCGACCGCCTGATCGCACGTTCGCGCTGAGAACCGGATCGTGCCAGCATCGTGCCGGCACGCCGGCCGCACGATGCTTTTCGGACAGGGTTATCGGACCACAGTTCCGGAAAATGAGGTATGCTCATGGACAAGAAGGCAAAGAAGAGGCTCCAGATCGTCAACGGGCGGCTGCAAACGCTACGCCAGCAATTGGCGGGCGCGAGGCAGCAAGCCGACGATCCGGAGGAGATCAGGACTCTTGAACGGCAAGTGGCCGAAGCGGAAATGGAAGTCGCTCGACTGAAGGAGTCATAGAAGCCAGGGGGGCTTTCAACGCTACGAGCGAAACACACGCGTAGTCACAATGACGACATGGTGTTGTCATTGTGACTTCTTTTGTATTGCGACACGACTTCGCCCGACTTGGGTTTTCGTGATGCAACTCATTTTAGAAGAAGAGTTTAGGGAGACCATCTTCTTCTTGGCACGCCGAATGCATTCCGTAAATGTCAGGCCGTTTACGGCAGAACGATGACCCAGAAGATTCCCCGGCTGTTTGAAAAGTAGATCAATCATGCGAGCGTTGTTTCTGAGCGGAGCTGTTTTGGTGATTGGTGCGCTAATCGCGCAGCAGGCGGTCGCCGATGGCGGACCGCACCGTGGACCGTCGGGCAGCCATGGCGGTTCGATTGAGTTGGCGGCTCATCACGGCCCTCATTACCCGGGCCATGCGGGTCCGCGCTATGACTATCGTGGCCCCCGGTATCTGCCCCCTCCCCCTCCGCACTACCGCAGGCCGGTCGTGGTGTACCCGCCGCTCTACGCGTATCCGGCGTACGGGCCTTACTACTACCCTGGTTGCCAATCCTACTACTACGGGCCCACCCACGGCGGGTTGCAGATTTACACCGGTCGGGTGGGAGTCTCGATCGGCTTCTGACAGCCGTCGGATGGCGTCGCTTGCCGGAGAGTCGTAAGCAAGGCGTATTTGGGGCCGGAGCAGGGAAGAGGCAACTCCCAGCCGGTCCCGAGCAAGGAGTGCATCCCCCATGGAGAGTCGTGTGCGGCCGGTTCTTCTGTTTACAGCGATCCTGGTTGTTCTGGCGGCGTTTTCCGTTTCGGTTGCCCGGTCGACGACGGGCGCTCGAAACCGCCCCGCGTCGTTCAGCAAGGCATCCCCCTATACGTTTCAACTCGGGGAGCGGTCCGGAAACACCCGCAGTGCGAGCACCACCAATAACCAAAATGGCGCGGAGTACGACGATTTTTGGCTCGGTTGGCTGGATCAGCGCTACCCGGATTCTTGTCGGGGTGGCGGTGTATTCCCCTCGCCGCGACTCGCGCCGGCGGTCATTGACACGATCTGGCCTGGCGAGGGTCGCGCTAGAGCGCGATGACTTGGTCGGCATTGGCGAGGAACGCCCCGGGGGTCGGGTGATGGTTGAAAGTGCGGAATCGTGCATGGAGTGGAGCTGCGGCGACGGTTTGCGGCTCTATGTCCGCCGATGGCTGCCGCCGGGCAAACCGCGGGCCTTGCTGGTTCTCGCCCATGGGTTCGCTGAACACGGGGGGCGCTATGCCGAGCTGGCCCAATGGCTGAATCGTTCGAACATTATCGTCTGGATCCCCGATTGTCGCGGCCATGGTCGTTCTCAAGGCAGCCGGGTCTGGGTCGACCATTTTGACAGGTATGTCAGCGATTTCCTTGGGGTGGTGGCCGAGGCCCGCCGGGAGCATCCCGGTCTGCCGGTGTTCCTCGCCGGCCACAGCATGGGAGGGGCCGTGGCCACGTTGGCGTCCCTCAGCGAGGCGCCGGGCGCCGACGGCCTGATCCTGAGTGCGCCGGCGGTCGGCCTGGCCAAGGACCTGTTTCCCTGGTTGAGAAGACTGGCCGCCTGGGCGAGCCGCCTGTTGCCCCGGCTCCGACTGGCGCGGATGGGCTCGGCGATGCTCACGCGCGATCCGCGGGTGTTGGCTGAATTTCGCGACGATCCGCTTGTCTATCACGGGCGGATTCCCTCGCGAACCGGGGCCGAAATCCTGCGGGCCTCTGGAGAAGTGCGGCGGGCGGCGGCCAAAGTGAGGCTGCCCGTGCTCATCCTCCAGGGCACTGCCGATGCCGTCGTGTCTTCCGAAGAGGTGCAGCGGTTTTACGACGAATTGTCGTCGGGAGACAAAACGCTGCGACTCTACCCCGGACTCTACCATGATCTGCCCCGCGAGCCCGAGAGGCAGACGATCCTCGCGGAGCTGGCTGCCTGGATCGAGCGGCGGTGCGACGGCTGACGAAGCGCGATTCTCGCGGTTGGATCGAATATCCGGCGGATGGCGGTCGCCAGGCCGGATGCCCAACCAGGAGAGCGTGTTGTATCATTCAGCAGGATCGCGCTGCGATCAGCCGCCAGCGGTCAGCCGTCAGAAGTGCCTTCTACTAACGCTGGAGGCAAGGGAGGGCTGCCGCGGGCGGCCGAAAGACTTCTGATGATCTCAGAGGCGAAAGGATTAGCGTCGTGCCAACCGTCAAGCGGATTCTCGTGACCGGCGGAGCCGGGTTTCTCGGTTCCCATCTCTGCGAGCGATTGGTCGAGCGGGGGCACGACGTGATCTGCCTCGACAATTTCTTCACGAGCCAGAAATCGAACGTGGTCCATCTGCTCGGCTGCCCCAATTTCGAGCTCGTCCGGCACGACATCACGCTTCCGATCTACCTGGAGGTCGACGAGATTTACAATCTCGCCTGCCCTGCCGCGCCGGGCCACTACCAATACAACCCGATCAAGACGATGAAGACGTCGATGTCCGGAGCGATCAACGTGCTGGGGATGGCCAAGAGGTGCCGCGCGCGAGTCCTCCAGGCGTCGACGAGCGAGGTCTACGGCGATCCAGAGGTCCACCCGCAGCCGGAAACCTACCGCGGATCGGTCAATCCGATCGGCCCGCGGGCATGTTACGACGAGGGCAAACGGGCAGCCGAAGCCCTGTTCATGGACTATTACCGCATGAACCGGGTCGACGTCCGCATCGTGCGTATCTTCAACACCTATGGCCCGCGGATGCACCCCTTCGACGGCCGCGTGATCTCCAACTTCATTCGCCAGGCTCTTCAAGGGGAGGAGATCACCCTGTTTGGCGGCGGGGAGCAGACGCGGTCGTTCTGCTATCGCGACGACATGGTCGAGGGCCTCGTCCGCATGATGGAGAACGATCAAGGGTTCATCGGACCGGTGAATCTCGGCAATCCGGGCGAGTTCTCGATTGCCGAGCTGGCCGGGCACGTGCTCAGGCTAACCGGTTCCAAGAGCCGGATCGTCAACAAGCCGCTCCCCGCCGACGATCCCAAGCGCCGCCGTCCGGACATCCGGCTGGCCAAGGAGAAGCTCGGCTGGGAGCCGACCGTGCCATTGGAGACGGGGTTGGCCAGGACCATCGAATGGTTCCAATCGATCAAATTCAGCGACTATCGCCCGCCGACACCCCATTATTGACCGTCGTTCTCCGATCTCGACATCAAACATCTTGCGGAGGGCCAGATTGGCGGCGATCGTCTGGCGCTTGCTGTTGAGAACGATCGCGGGGCTGGGGAACGCGTCGAGCAATTCGCGCAACGTGCAGTTCTCCCTGAGACGTTTGGCCGCAAGATCGAGCGTCTCGCGCGGATCCCGCCCCGCTGGCGCAAAGAAGGTCTTCGGCGGTGTTTCTGCCATGGGTTCAGCCCTCCTGCCTCGGCCGGTCGCAGCCTCTCAGGGCCCTCCAAACGTCATTTCGTTCATAATAACACCTCCCGCCCCACAAGCAGAACAGCGGGCGGCAGCGGGCCATGCCGGGATCGAGCCGGATAGTCCGTTTTGCCGCGCCGGGCCGCGGTTCTGCAATTCATCCGCACTTTTGCATCAGCGCGAGGAATTGCGGTTTGAGTTGCGTCCCGCCGAGTTCCGGGTGGAGCGCCTGGAGGAGCGTGATGATTTTTTTTGCCTGCTGCGGATTGCCGAGCCGGTAGTGGAGGAGGGCAATCGCGTACTTCGCCCGAAACCACCGATCGCTGGCCGCCGGCGAGCGCTGTTCGACTTGCCGCCATTGGGCCAGGGCCGTCTCCAGCGTTGCCCGATCGCCGGCCTCGGAGAGAAGCTGCGCATATTCCTCCTGAATCGTTCCGTCATTGGGATAGTCTTGGGTCAGCCTGGCGTAGGATTGCAGCGATTCGGCCCCGCGGCCGGCGTCGCTGAGGGCTCGGGCGGCGAGTCGCTCGAGCATCGCCCGTTGCCGATCGGAGAGCGCGCCTTGTTGGCCGCGGAGCAGGTTGATCGTCTTCAGCTCCAGCGCGGCCAACTCGCGGCGGACCGTGCCGCCCGCCGAGGGCGCCATCGCGGCCAGCCCTTCAAGCGTGGTCAGCAGATGGTCGGGCGAACCTTCCGTGATCTGGGCCAACAAGGCCGACGCTTCCGGCAAGCGCCCCTGGCCGGCCAGCGAGAAGACCCGCAGGGCCTGGGCCGCGGAACGCCAGTCGGCCGGCCCGTCGTCGCCAGCCGCCAAGGCGGCCAGAAGGATCGACTCGGCGCGGTCGAAGCCCGCGGGGGCGTCGTGGAGCCAGAACTCGGCGGCGGCCAGCACGGCCTGCCGGGCGCGGGGGCTCCAGCGCTCCGGCGGCTTGCCCTCCGGCCCCAGGGCGATCGCTTCAAACCAGTGCGCCGCGTCCGCGGCGAGTTCACCGGCCGGTCGGCCCTCGGCTTCGAGGCCGGCAATCGATTGCCGGTAGCAGCGGTGGACAGCCTGGATCACCTGGTCGAACTGGGCAAAATCGGGCGTGATCTGCCGGTAGAGGGCGGCCGCCTGCCGCCAGTCGTGCTGGCTCTCGCGGACGCGGCCCAATTGCCAGCGGACGCCGTTGGCCGTCGCACCCTTCGGCCAGGACTCGAGATGTTCGACCAGAAGTGCAAGGAACCGGTCGATCGCTCCGGGCGCGCTGGCGGCGGCGGCCGCGGCGGCCTGTTCAATCGCCAGTTGGTGGGCCTCGGGAGCCTTGGGGTGCGCCGGCTGGGCCTTGGCCAGGTCGCGATAGCGCTGGAGGGCTTCCTCGCTCCGACCCCGCTCGCGCTCGATCGTCGCGGCAACGAAGCCGAGCTGGAAAGCTCGGTCCGAATCGCCTTGCTGCCGCGCCATGTCGCGAGCCTGGTCATACGTGGTGATCGCCTCGTCGAACTGCCCGCTCAGGTAGGAACTCTCGGCTGCCCGTGCCCAGACATCGGCGTTGCCGCCGCCGGGCGAGGCTTTCAAGGACTGGGCGAGCAACATTTTCGCCAGCCGGCTCCAGTAGGGGCCGTGATACTGGGCCACCTGGTCGGCCAGGGCAACGGACATGGTTTGCCACTGCGCCGCGGTCTCCTTCTGGCCGGCCTTGTCGGCCGCCTGCCATGCCGCCAGGGCCGTCTCCAGCCGCGCGTAGTCGAGCTGCGGAGTGGTCGGGCTGCGAAGCTGGTTGACGCGGCCGGCGGCCTCGGCAAGACGGCCCGACGCCAGGTCGAGGCGGATTCGTTCGGCGACCAGCCGCGCGGCGATCTCGCCGGGCGGTGAGTCCGCCTCGGCGGCGTCGATCTTTCGCTGGGCCGCGGCATCGTCGCCGAGGAGCCGGTGGCAGACGATCTCGTCGACGCGGCTGTCCCATGCCAGGGGGTCGCTCGAATCGAGCCGGGCCAGGTCGTTCAAGAGGGCCAACGCCCGGGCGAGCGCGTCCGCCCGGTCGGCGCTCCGGGCGTCGTAGCAGAGGGCCTGGTTGCGGAGCGCCCGGGCCGTCTGGTACTGAATCTGCTTCAGCAGCGTGGCCAACTGGTAGACGCTGAGCGTGGCGGGCGACTCGGCCGGATGGCGGCCGGGAAGACTCCGCTCGCGGAGCGCGCTTTCCGCCTGCTGCGACAGCTCGCCAAGCGTTCGGATCGCCTCGCGGAGAAATTCGCGGGCCTGCTTGCGGCGCTCCTCCTGGTCGCCGAGCACCTCGGACTCCTGCCGTCCGAGTTCGCCTCGGGCGACCCGGGCGAGCGCCCCCTGGGTTTGAACCAGGAGGAGCCGCGGATGGGTGGGATTATTTTCAGCGAACTGCCCGGTCACTTCCCAGGCTCTCCGCCAGAGGGGCTCGCGATCTTCCGGCGGCGAATCGAGGGCCCGCTCGACCAGCGTCACGGACAGCTCCGCGACGAGATCTGCCTGGCGCGTTTCCGAGAGCCCTCCCTCTGCGAGGCGCGCGCTACAGTAGCTTTCCGCCAGTTCGAACAACCGCCGCGAGCGCAAGCCGGCCAGGAACGGGCCGTCTTGCGAATCCTCGGCCCCAATCGCTCCGGCAAACGGGATTGCCGCAAGCGAAACGGCCAAGACGGCGATGGTCAGACAGTCAACTGGTTTCATGCGGACAATTCACGCTCCCGCCGCAGCGGCGAACTGCACCCGTTGGAGCCCGATCCGACGGCAAAGATCGTAGACGTCGATCACGTTCGCCATCGGCACGGCGGCATCGATATCGAGGATCACCGGAAGATCGACCTGGACGCCGGCCACCGCCGAGAGCACTCCGCCCACGTCTTCCAGCCGGGCGTACTGGCGGGAGTTGACCTCCCAGCGGGGCTCGCCCGAACGCCAAAGGACTTTGACCACGATCTCGTCGAGGTCTTGCCGGATCGGATCGATGGGCACGGTCTCCGCGGTGCTGCCGGGCAGCAACATGTTCGTCGGCAGGACCCGTTCCGGCGGGAGAAAACTCGACGTGCAGATAAAGAAGATCAGCAACTGGAAAATCACGTCGATCATCGGCGTCATGCCCACCGTGGGCTGCTCGCGATTGCCGGCGTGACGGGTTGGGATTCGCATGGGTTCTATTTTTCCGTCACTGCGAACTTGACGTTCCAGATTCCGCCGCGGGCGCAGGACAAGAGGATCGGTTCGACGTTCTGGTAAGGCACGAGCCTGTCGGTGCGAATCAGCACTTCCAGGGGGCGCGAATTGGCCGTCCGCTGGGTTTTTTCGCTCTCATATCGCAGGAGCGACTCGAGTCGCGCTTGGTCGATGGCCTCCGTGCCGACGACAATCTGCCGGTCGGCCAGGACGTTGACGACCACCCGGCGAACGTTTTCTTCCGCGGGGCGCTCGCCGCTGGAGGCGTCGGGCAGGTTGACCTCGACCTGCACTTCGCGCTGGGCGAGATGGTTCGACACGAGGAAGAAGATGATCAATTGGAAGACGATGTCGATCATCGGCGTCATATTGAAGCCGATCGTTCCGCGGCCGAGATTCGAGGTGATTCGCATCAGCGGCCTCCTTCGATGGGCGGCGGCCCCGGCATCGCCCTTAGGGGCGGCGCGGCCGGCGCCGGCTGCCTGAGCCGGAGCCGTTTCAACGGTCCGGTGACATGCTGCGCGCTGTAGACGACCTCGGCCACCAGGTGGTCGATGCGGTTGCGCAGCACGGCGAATGCGCCCAGCGAAGGAATCGCCACAACCAGCCCCTCGACCGTCGTGACCAGCGCCAGGTAGATGCCCTCGGCCAGATCGGCCGGCCGGGCGGCGCCCTGCGAGTTGGCCAGCTCGCGGAAGGCCATCACCATGCCGATGACCGTTCCCAAAAGCCCGAGCATCGTTGCAATGTTGCCGATCACCGACAAGTATTCGATCCGGCGGAACAGGCGCGAGGATTGTTCGGCAGTCGCGTCCTCCATCGCCTTCTCGACCGCGTGCCAACCTCCGTCGGCCTCGGTGATTCCCGCGAGAAGCACAAACGAGAGGAAGCTCGGCTGCATCTGGCAACGCTGGTCGGCCGCCGCGAGTTTCCCGGCCCCGAGTAATTGATGAACCTCCTGCTCGAGGCCCGGCGGCATGAGCACCGACGCGCGGAGCGTGATGACCTGCTCGATCACCAGGGCCCCGGCGGCGATCGAGAGCAGGATGATCACCAGGCCCACGACCCCGCTGGCCTGGAGAATCTCCCAAAACGTCCGCGGCGCGGCCGTGGCTGGTTCGCCGCTCGACGGCGCTGCGGCGGCAGCCGGCGGGGTCAGCGGCGCCATCGCCCCACCGGCCGCTGGCTCGGCAGCCCCTTGAGGGGGCGATTGGACGGGTGGTGGGACGGCGCCCGGCGGCGAAGAATCCTCAGCCCCGGCGGAAAACTGCCAGGCCGTCAAGACGCCGATTGCCAGAAGCCCCACGATCGTGAAACTGCGATCCATGGATTTCACGCGATGTTTCCTTGAAAGAAGCCGTCGGCTCTCAGTTTTCAGTTTTCAGTTTTCAGTCTTCAGCGGCAACAGTCGAGTGCTGCCCTCTGCCCTCTTCATTCCGACTTTCCCTCCGCCGCGCCGGCTGGCTGGCTGAGCCGGGCTTGTGCTTCCGCTACCCTGGGCGATTCGGGATAGCCTTTCAATAGCTCACGATAAAGCCCGAGGGATTCTTCGCGGCGCCCGAGTTTCTCCAAGGCCGTACCGGCATCGAGCAGCGCTTGCGCGGCCAACTGGCGGTCGCGGGAATGCAGGATCGGGATTCGCATCATTGCCAGGGCGGATTTTTCCCACTCACCCAAGCGCGCCCAGGCTTGCCCGGCCACGTAGTAGCCGCCGGCTCGCAGCCGCGGGGGCATCGACTCCAGCGTCCGCTCCCAAGAAGCGACCTGGCCGGCATCGGCGCTGACCGCCGCCGTCCGCCAGGTCTGGGTGAGGGCCAATTGGGCGATCGTCTTGTCCGCGCCGGTCGACAGTTTTCGCAGCCGGTCGAGTGCCGTGCCGCCAAGCTCCGTGGGCAGCAAGTAGCTTGCCCCGAGCAAGACCGCCGCCGGGGTGCTTTCTTGGCGGAGCCAGGTCCGCGCGTCCTGCTCGAGCTGGGCCGACTGGGCGGATGCATACCACGCCAAGGGGATGCAGTCGAAGTAGGGCGTGGCCGGGTCGGCACGCACCAGCAAAAGAAACTCGCTGGCAGCCGCGGTCAGTTGGCCCAGCGCGCGGCAGCACCAGACGATCTCGGCCGTGATCTCGCGGCGGACCCAAGGCCGAGTCTCTTGTTCGCGGGCGGCGCGGTAAGCGGCCAGCGACGCGGGAAAATCGCCGGCGGCCAGCAGCGACGCGGCCTTCTCGTGGGCCGCAATCCGCCGGGTTTCGATCCGCGCGACATTTTCGGCTGGAAATGTGCGGCTGCCGCCACCGGTTTCGATTACCAGCCCTGCGCTCGAATAGTCGACGATTGTGCCGGTCACGCGTATCACTCCCTGGGCGGAACTCGGGCTGGACAGAAAGACAGCATCCTGGCCGCGCGCAGCCGGAGCGCGGAGGCCGGCGGCAAGCAGGCCGGCGACGATCAGCAGCGGCAGCCCGGCCGCTCCCCTTGCGCGGCCCGCCCACCGGAGCAGGGAAACGCCGCGCGGAGCAGTGTAACGGGTCGATGGCGGCCGAAGGGTGTTCAAGGATTTTCCAGCTCCGCTTATGGAAGGGCGAATTTCGTGATATCGCGGTACGCGTACTGGCCGCCGTTTTCGCGGGCGAGCCTGGCGAGAAAACTGTCGCCGCCCGATTTCGGTCCGATGCCGAACTCGATCGCATTGATCTGGATGCCGGCGGCGCGGCGGCGAATCTCGTAGAGTTGCCGCGCCGAGAGCCGGGGCTCATCGGCGTCGGTGAGGAAGAAGATCACGTCGGGCTGCATTTTGATGGCCATTTCGAGGGCCTTCATGTGGTCCGTCGATCCGTAGGCCGAGATCGAGCCCACGAAGCGCCGCGCCCGTTCCTTATTCTGCTCCGTGGCAAACGCGAGCTTGCCCTTCTCGCCCGAGGGGTTGAAGGCAGTCGGCTCCTCGTTGTAGAAGACGATCTGGAATTGGTGGGTGTCTTCGAGGGAGCCGAGACTGCCAATCAGTTCCTGCTTGGAGGCCGCCAGGGGGCTGCGGCCGGACCCTTCCATGCTGCTGGAACGATCGAAGACGTAGACGAACTTGTAGCCCTCGCCGCTGGTGCCGAAGACATTGACGCGCCCCTTGCCTCCGAGGCCGCCGGTGCCGCCGCCCGCTGGGCCGCCGCGGCTTCCCGGCTGGATCGGCCCGCCCGATGCGATCGCGCTTGCGCCGATCGCGCCGGGCGCCTTCGGCAAGACCTCGCTGGGGTCGGTGGCGGGCCGCTCACTCAGGACCTCGGCGAGCAGATCGCTTGGTTCCGCGGCGGAAGCCTTCGCCTCGCTCCCGCGGGGGCTGGTTTCCGTCTCGAAGTATTGCGAATCGCCCTCGGTGTGCTTCAAGGCAATGCCCACCTCGGCCGAACGCTCGGACTGGGCTCCGCGCCGGGGGGCGTCGCTCATCACCAGGGCGATCGCCAGGAGCGCCAGGGCGTGAAGCACCATCGACACCATCCAGGAAGGGGCCTCCGGCCGCCGCAATCGGCCCTTGAGCCAAGTGATAGCGATGCCAGGTGGTCGGTAGCGGTCGGGCATTTGCCGAAAAGCAGAAGGAGAAAAACGGGCGTTTACGCTCCGAGAGCAATTCCTCGCACACCGCGCCAGGAGCGATCCGAATTCGCCGTAAGACTCTAGAGGGGCCCCGGTCTGAAGTCAACGCGAGTCTGGCCAGCGCGCCCCTGGCGCGGGGGATGCCTTTATTCTAACCGCCCTGGAGAAAACCCCTAGGCCCAGCGGCGCGCGGCAGTGCAAGGGGAACCAGCCCGGGTTCTCAATTGTCCCTTTCAGCGATCGGCTTTCAGCAGGTTACGGGCGACACGTCGCAGCAGCCCACAAGCGACAATCGGTAACCGTTATACCCCGTCCAGGGGTATGTGGCGTCGCTCACTTCCTTGACCAGCTCTAGCGCGGTCCCATAAGATAAGCTGTCTGGTCCGCACTGGAGCGAGGCCGCGTGAGAATCAGCTTTTTGGGCAAGGTTCAGAATCCAAGGTTCAAGACCCAAGTTCCCCAAGTTCGGTGCTCCCGGCGAGCGGACCAGTCTTGCCCACCTGGTCATTGGGAATTTGAGCCTTGAACCTTGCCGCTTTTTGGGGAATTGATCAACGGTGATTCTTACCGTCAACGGCAATCCGCGCGAACTGGCCGACGGGGCGAGCGTGGCCGAACTCCTGGCCGCGCTGAATTTGGCCGAGAAACTTGTCGCTGTCGAAGTGAACCTGGAGGTGGTTCCGCGGGCCCGGCACGGCGAGCATCGATTGGCCGAAGGGGACCGCGTTGAGATTGTCACCCTGGTTGGTGGAGGTTAATGCCCGTGAGCGCCCAAGAGACGATTGGCGAAATGCCCCTGAAGATCGGTTCACACGAGTTTGGCAGCCGCCTGTTCGTCGGCACCGGCAAGTACTCCAGCTATCGGCTGATGGCCGAGGCCCTTGACGTGTCCGGCGCCGAGTGTATTACCGTGGCCGTCCGCCGCGAGCGGCTGATCGACGCGGAGGGGAAGAATCTGCTCGATTTTATCGACACCACTCGGTACACGATCCTGCCCAATACGGCCGGCTGCTTCACGGCGGAAGACGCGGTCCGAGTCGCCCGGCTCGGACGCGAAATTCTGGATCAGATGGGTAATCCAGGCAGGAACTGGGTGAAAATCGAGGTCCTCGGCGACGCCAAGACGCTGCTGCCCGACCCGATCGGCACGCTGCAAGCCACCGAGCAGCTCGTCGCCGACGGGTTTCAGGTGCTTGTCTACACATCGGACGACCCGATTTGCGCGAAACGTCTGAAGGACGCGGGAGCAACGAGCGTCATGCCCGCGGGTAGTCCGATCGGGTCCGGCCAGGGCATTCTCAACGCCAACGCCCTGCGGATCTGCCTGGAGTATCTTAAAGACGGGGATCCAGACTACCCGGTGATCGTCGACGCTGGCGTGGGAACGGCGAGCGACGTGACCGAGGCGATGGAGCTGGGATTTGATGGGGTGCTCCTGAATACGGGGATCGCCCATGCCAAGGACCCGATCCGCATGGCCCGGGCGATGCGGGCGGCCTGCCAATCGGGTCGCGACGCGTTCCTGGCCGGTCGAATCCCGAAGAAGCTCTACGCCACGGCCTCCAGCCCGATCGAGGGCACAATCGTCGGCCGCTGATCGTCTCAGTAGAACGAAACCCCCCGCAAGAGGCCCTAGGAGCGAGCCTATTGATGTGAGATAATCTGCATTTTCGTCGATTCCGCCCAAGGGGCCGCAAAGAGCGTTGCTTGTCGTCGTCGGCATCTCGGGCGAGGGACAATGCGATCTTCGCACGGTCCCACCGCCCGTTGCTTGGCCGGTCGGCCCCGTTGGACTGCCAACCGGAATCGAATTCCACTCGTACAGCATCCGCAGGTCAGGAGGAAAGCCATGTTCAAGAACCTCAACGCGTCGTTCCTTGCACTTTCGGGGCACGAGAGCGAGATCATCGAGCTGGCGATGACCTACGGTTTCAAGGGGTTGGATCTGAACTTTGAGGATTTTCGGGACCGCGCCAAGGCCAAGGGCATCGACTATGCTCGGCGGCTGATCGTCAGCGCGACGAGCACCGGGCGGCTGCGGATGGGAACTTTCGATCTTCCCATCCAATGGGACGTGAGCGATGAAGCTTTTGCCAAGGAATTGGCTGTCTTGCCTGAACTGGCCAAAATGGCCGCCGACCTCGGCTGCAAACGATGCCTGGCCCTGATCCCTCCGGCCGGCGACAGGCGCCCCTATCACGAGAACTTCGATTTCCACAAATTCCGCTTCGGAGATATTTGCCGCACCCTGTTGCCGCTGGGAATCCGGCTCGGGCTCGGATTCCGCGCCGCCGAGAATCTGCGCAAAGGGCAGGCTTTCCAGTTCATCCACGACATGGAGGGGACCTCGGCCCTGATCCACTCGATCGACGCCCCGAACATCGGCCTGTTGCTGGATGCGTGGAATTTCAAGCTCAGCGGGGCGACGCTCGACGAACTCGACAAGTTCACGAGCGAGCAGATCGTGGCCGTCCGACTGGCCGACCTGCCTGCGGCCGACGTGGCGCCCACGGAAATCACGGAAGAACACCGCTACATGCCCGGCGCGACCGGCCGGATCGATTTCGGCGCAATGATGAGAAAGCTTGCCGAGATCGGTTACGACGGGCCGGTGACGATCGCCACGCATCGCAAGGCGCTGTCTCGAGGCCGCCGCGATGCGACCGTCGAGCAGGCAAGCCAGATTCTCGACGGGTTGATCAAAGGAGCCACCGCACCGGTCACCGCTGCCGCGGCTGCCGAACCCGCCACGGCCGACGATTGATTGGGCAAGAAGGGATCGATGCCGCCGTCCGGGCAAACGGAATCGATGCCGATTCGTGAATCTCAGCCGTCGAGGCGGCGGACCACGATCTGAACCGTCGGCGTGCCGCTTTCGGCTGTCACGTGCTGCGGCAGGATAAGGTATTTCCTCCGTCCGCTGTGCGGCGAGCTCAGGTTGTCGCCCTTCTGAAGCACTGGCCGATGCTCGGGCATGTGGCCGAACGCGCGCGTGCCCGATAGTTGGCATGGAATCCAGCAACCGCCCGTTTCGGCTCTGTCGAGATAGAACTCGGCGTAGACGTGGCCCGGCACCTGGACGATTCGGGCGGGAATGCCCGAGGCCCGGCAAAGCGCGATGAACAGGCAACTCATTTCGTCGCAGTCGCCGTCTCTTCGCTGGAGAGTCGTGAGGGTGTCGACCGGTTCTTGCCCTTGGTTGTCGACAAACCGGATATTCTCGCGGACCCAGTCGTAGATCGCCTCGGCGCGCTGCCAGGCCGTGCCGCCGTTCTTGCCGATCTCGGTGGCCAGGGCGCGGATTGTGCGGTGGGAGCTCTCCACGTAGGGGCCCGGCGAGAGATAACGCCGCAGAGCAGTGGTCCGCGCCGGGAGCGTGAATTGCTCCACGTGGTCAGGCTCGAGCAGATAACCGCGGCGGCATTCGAAGGTGACCAGCGCCTCGACCGTCTCTCCGGCGGCGAGGTTGGCGACGCTCACGACCATCTGCTTGGCGGCCCCCTCGATCACTTGGTAGTCCACCTCCACGCCGGGAGAGACCCGCTGGTCCACAATTCTGACGGTCTGCTCGGGCCAATCCATCGGGACGGACTGGCTGGCCGTGATCTTGCGGCACGGCCCGGCCGGTGCGGCGAAGGTAAAACCGAACTGCCAGCGCTGGACCGCCGTTTCGCCAAGCCTTGCCGGCGGCAAGGTGCCTTGAAACTGCGCCTCGCCGGTTCCCACAAGAAAGCAAAGCAGAACGGCCAGGGTTGCGATCGGAAAGGTTCGGACTGGCATCGGCATGGATTCCCCGCGCAGGTCGGTGTGGCCCAAGTCAGTTTGGGAGCGTCTCGCGAATGAACTTCACTTTCGGGCGGCCGCCGGCTCCTTCGAGCGTCTCCGGCAGCAGTGGATAGGTCTTGTTCCGGTCGCGCGGATCGCGGAAGAAGTCGCCCTTCTGGAAGATCGGGCGGTACTCGGAGATGCCGCCGAACTCTCGCGGCCCGGCGACCTGGCACGGAAACCAGTGCCCCTTCCCCTCGTCGTCGACCAGGTAGAACTCGGGGTAGCAGTGGTTCGGCACCCAGACCGTTCGCGCGGGGATGCCCGCGGCGCGGCAGATCGCAATAAACGCGAAGCACAAATCCTCGTGGTTGCCCGAACCATCTTCAAGGGCCTTGATCGCGCCTTTCGTTTTGCCCTTGGTGAACTGGATCTTCCCGCGGACGTAGTCGAAGATCGCCTCGACACGCTTCCAGGCGTTGTCCGCGTCGGCGCCGAGCGTGCCGCCCAACTGCCGAATCCTGCGGTCGCGGCTGTCGATATGGGGCGGGCTCCATGCAAGGTAGGTTTTCACATCGCGAGGTATCTCCCGCTCCTCCGCGATCTTGTAGATTTCGGGATTGGCCGGTGGGCTCTGGATGCGGCGGGTCACCTCGTAGGTCAACACGGCGCGTGCTTCCTGCCCAGTTGGCAGCGAGCGGATGTTGACCACCAACTGCGGCACCGCCTTCTGTTGCACGCGCTGATTGACCCGCGCTTGGCTTGTCACGTCTTCTTCGGAAATCACGACCGTCTGTTCGGGCCAATCGACAGGCACGGGGGTCGTGGCCACGATCCCCTGGCAGGGTCCGCCCACGGCCACGACGGTCACCCCCCCTCTCCAGCGTTGAATTCGAGTCTGCCCCAGTTCGGCGCCTTTCTGGTCGCTCTGCCCAAACTGGGCGCAAGCGGTTGCGCCCGCTGAGCCCACGATGGCACAAGCCAGGAGAATCGTTACAAGTCGCACGGCAATCGCCTCGGGTCGGAGAGTCAAACGTTAAAGGTCACATCCCTGGTTCCCAAGCTTCCCTGGTTCCCTCCCTCCCTGGTTCCCAAGCTGGAGCTTGGGAACGAGGTGAACTCGAACCCGGCGGGAGCGTTCCCAAGCCGCAGCTTGGCAACCAGGTGGCTGTGGCCTTTGACGGACAACCTATTCTCCATTCTACGTTGCAGATCAGGCCATTTCCGGCGACAATCGAGCGTTCTTGTCGGCACGGCCGGTGACAAGAGAACTCTGCCCCACCATAACGGGTGGAGTGTGGCGGTGTTCCCGCCTGCTGGGCATCCTGGCTGCCCGAACCTGGCCATCCACAAATCGAACGAGAGGATTCCATGTCCAGGCAATATCCTGACCGCGATCAGATCATGACGATGTCCGAGTCATTCATGCACGCGTGCGTGCTGGGGGCGGCGGCTGAATTGGACCTGTTCTCCCTCCTCGCAGCCGAGCCGAGCACCGCGGCGGGCGTGGCGGAGCGGATCGGCGGCGACCGGCGGTGCACCGAGGTCCTGCTCGATGCGCTCGTGGCACTCTGTCTGCTGGACAAGACCGGCGGTGTCTATAGCCTGCCCGTGCCGCTTCAGCCGCTGCTGACCGAGGGGGGTGAGGAGACTGCGTTGCCGATGATTCTGCACCGGATGAACATTCTCCGCGGCTGGGCGCAGCTTGCCTGGACCGCCAAGCGGGGCGGCCCCTGTCCGCGGCCGGCGAGCGTCCGCGGGCCGGAGGCGGACCGGGCGGCGTTCGTCGCCGCGATGCATTCTGCTTCCGGTCCGATCGCCGACGCCGTGATCTCGCGATGGGGTCCTCCGCCGTTTCGCCACCTGCTCGACGTTGGCGGCGCCTCGGGCACCTGGACGCTGGCCCTGCTCCGGGCGATGCCGCAGGCCAAGGCGACGCTGTTCGATCTTGCCGACGCGGTCGAGCAAGCCCGGCAGCGGGTCGCCGCCTCGGACATGGGCGAGCGGATCGAACTGGTGGCCGGAGATTTCTACCAGGATGAGCTGCCCGGCGGCGTTGACCTGGTCTGGATCAGCGCGATCGTTCACCAGCACTCGCGCCGGCATAACCGCGAGCTTTTTGCCAAGGCTTTCCGCGCGCTCGACCGCGGCGGCAGGATCGCCATCCGCGACGCGGTGATGGAGCCGGACCACACAGCGCCGCTGTTCGGCGCCCTGTTTGCCATCAACATGATCGTCAACACGGAGAGCGGTGGCACGTTTTCCTTTGAGGAACTGGCCGAGGACTTGCTCGCGGCCGGGTTTCACAACCCGGAATTGGCCGTCAAAGCGAGCGACATGACCTCGATCGTCGTGGCAGCAAAGCCGTGAGGCGGATGAGGGCCGGCCAGACGTTCCAGCCGCGAGGCCGTGCCCCCAACCTTGTGGCCGGCGATCGGTGGGGCGGCGCTGCCGGCTGGGTTGTGCAGGGGCGATCGGTTTCTGGCAGCGTGTGCCGGTGCGCCGGACCGCTTCGGGTTGGTTCGCTCTGCACCACCCCACTGGCTATCGGTGGGGCGGCGCTGCCGGCTGGATTGTGCAGGGGCGATCGGTTTCTGGCAGCGGGTGGCGGAGCGCCGGACCGCTTCGGGTTGGTTCGCTCTGCACCACCCTA
>JAMOAF010001053.1 GCA_023621895.1 Planctomycetota bacterium | reverse complement strand
TTTGCCAATCTGGTCGATCACACCAAGGGCGAGAAGAACTACCCGATCGGCTGGCCGCGGACCGGAAAGGAGCTCGGTTCCGGCGCCGCGACCGACTGGTCCGCCTACGATTTCTTCGAGTGCTGGATCTATGTGGAGACAAGCCGCGCGTCGCTTCCCAAGGAGCCGCTCGGCGTCGGGTTCTACCACTCCGGGCCGAAGCGGAGCAGCCACTTCCCCCTGACGGAGGTCGCAAAGGACCAGTGGGTCAAGGTGGTCATCCCGATCGATCGGATCATGGAGCCCAAAGACGTCCGCCGGGTGCAGTTCAACATCTCCGAATCGAACTACAAGCACGGCGACCGCGTCGATTTCTACATCGACTGCATGGCGCTCACGCGGTTCGTCGCCCCGGCGATCGCCGAGGTCGGCCTGGAGCGGAAGATTCTCTACACGCATGAGCGCGTGCTGCGGGCGAGCTACAAGCTCGTCGGCTACAAGGATCTGGAGACGACGGCAGTCGAACTGGCGATTGGCAAGGACGGCGGCCCGGCGGCGGCGAGCGTCCGCGGCAAGGCTGCGCGGACGGGCGAGACCGTCTTGCCGTTGGATCAGCCGCTCGCGGCGGGTACGTATCAGACGACGCTCGGACTACGCGACGCCCAGGGCGAATTGATCGACAGGAAGACGGTGGAGCTCCGGGTGATCCCCGGGCCGTTTTGAGGGACGAATGCGGCCACGGATGGAACACGGACGGAACACGGAAAAGAGGAAGCGATGGAGTTGGAGCACAAGGAGATCACGGGGCAGATCATCGGCGCGGCGCTGGAGGTCTACCGCGTGCTCGGATATGGATTCCTGGAACGCGTGTACCAGCGGGCGATGCAGGTCGAGTTGCGCCAACGAGGACTGAAGGCAGAAACCGAATCGGCGATCGAGGTCCGCTACAAAGGGACCGTGGTTGGGGATTATCGGGCCGATCTGTTTGTGGAGAATGTCGTCGTTGTTGAGTTGAAAGTCGCCAAGACCTACATGCTCGAAGACGAGCCGCAGTTGCTCAACGAGCTGAAGGCTACCGGCGTCAGAGTCGGCCTTCTGATCAACTTCGGCCGGACAAAGGTTGAATTTAAAAGGATGGTTTTCTGATCGCATACATTATCATTCATTCTTTATCTTCTTCATCCGTGTTTTGTCCGTGTTCCATCCGTGGCTAATTACTTCCCCCATGACAAGGAGAAATGCTGCAATGAAACCCCTTTGGCTTGTGATCCTGTACCTGGCGCTGCTCGCTGTGCCGGGATTGGCGGGGGCGGAAGTGTTCCGATTCGACATGGGATCGGAACAGTCGGAGCTGCGGCCGGGGTTTACGCGGGTCACAGCCCGGTCGGTCTACGACAAACAGGCCGGCTATGGCTGGAAAAGTGGCCAAGGGCTCCAGGAACATCACAAATATTACGACCGCAAGTGGGAGTATGACGAGGGCCGCGGGAGCGAGCGGCCTTCGCCCATTTACACCAACCAGATCACCTGCGACTCGGTCTGGAGCCGCCAGCCCAACACGCTGTTGATCGACGCGGCCCCGGGCGAGTACATCGTCTGGCTTCTGTCGGGCTTGTCGGCCGGATCGCAGCGGGACTACCACCAATTCGACGTGGTCGTGGGAGGGGGGAAGCAGACGGCCGCCGCGACCGTGAAGATTCCCGGCCCGTATATTTTTGAGCGGCGGCGGCTGCGCCTGAAGCTCGACGGCCCGCAGATCTCGATCGATCTTCAGCCGCGAACCGACTGGGTATTGGCATCGGTCGTCGTATTCCCGGCGAACGAGGAAGCCGCGGTCCGGGCTGAGTTTCTCGACGCCTTGGAGAAGGAAATCACGTTCCTGCCGCCCGACGTGGCGGAGAAATGGCAGGAGACCAGAATTGTCGACGACCGGCCGATGCCGGACCTGAGCCGGACGGATCACCGCCGCGGATACGCGATTTTCGCCAGGCACTGGTCGGAGGTGGTCTATCCCCAGACGGTTCCCCGTGCGGAGGAATTGAATCCCAAGCTGGCAACGTTCGCCTCGCTGGGCGAATACGAGCCGGTGACCTTCACCGTGCTGCCGCTGGTGGACCTGCCTGCCGCCCGGGTCGTGGCGAGCGATCTGCGCTGCGGCGATGCGGTGATTTCGGCGGCGAACATCGAGGTCCGCTCGGTCCGCAACATGCTCGTGCGGCCCAACTACTCGACGTTTTTCAGCTACCACGAAGCGCCGGACGTGCTTGAGGCCCGCGGGTCGCTGGATCTTGCCCGCGGGCGGAACCAGCGGTTTTGGATTACGGTCAAGACGCCGGACGACGCCGCGCCGGGGGTCTACCAGGGTAAGCTGACTTTCCAATCGGCCAGCACGGAGCCGGCCGACGTGAGCCTCCAGGTCCGCGTGCTGCCGATCAGGCTGGAGAAGAATTCGGAACACATCTACGGCATGTATTACCGCGATCCCCTGAGCAATGTCGAGGAGAGTAACTCTCCGGAAGCGAATGCGTATTTCACCCGCAAGGCCGAATTGGAGCGGCAGGACATGGTCGCCCACGGCATGAACTCGCACATCTCCCAGCTGAGCGGCCTGGCGCGCGACGCAGAGGGCAACTGGACGATGGACGGAACGGAGACGGAGCGGCGGATCGCGCTGGACCGCAAGTACGGGCTGGCCGCCAAGCCGCTCGTGGTCAGCTTCCCCGTCGGCTGGTGGTACGAGCGCCTGGTGGATAAGCAGGGGCTGGGGAGCCACCTGCGGCTGGTCCGCGACGACGTGCCCCAGTCGTTCTACGATGAAGTTACGAAGATGGTCGAGGCCATCGAGCGCGAGAAGAAGAACTACGATTGGCCGGAATTCCTCTATTACCCGATCGATGAACCGAGCACCGCGGAAAAATCGGTCCGGTTCATGGTCGGCGTGCTCAAGGCGATCAAGCGGGTGCCGGGCGTGCGGACCTATGTAACGGCAGACCCGAGCCACGAGCAGTTCGAGTCGATGTGGCCTTATGTCGACGTCTGGTGTTGCCAGCCGTTCGTCTTCGGCTATGAAAAGATTCGCAGGCTCAGCCGTGAGAAGAAGATCGAGTTCTGGTGCTATCCCAACCACATCAGCGGAGAGAACGACCACACGCCGATCCGCGGCGCGCGGATGACCTGGGGCTTCGGCTTCTGGAAGTCGGGATTCCGCACCTTGATCCCGTGGATCTACCAGTCGTCGAGCGGCGATCCGTGGAACTATCTCGACGGCTCGTCGATGGATTTCTTCAACCGCTCGACGCCGGACGGAGAGCCGATCCCGGTGGCGATGTGGGAGGCCTACCGCGAGGGGATCGACGACGGGCGGTACCTCTACACGCTCGAGCGGTTGATCGCCGAGAAGGCCAATCGCGGCGGCCGCGCGGCCCAACTAGCCGCCGAGGCGAAGAAGGAGGTCGAGTTCGTCTGGAACGCGATCGAGGTCCAGGAAAAGTACAAGTATGACGGTCTCTGGAGCGGGCCGGATTTCGACGCGTACCGATGGCTCCTGGCGTCGAAGATTCTCGAATTGGAGAGGGTGGAGTAAGGG
>JAMOAF010000082.1 GCA_023621895.1 Planctomycetota bacterium | reverse complement strand
GCCAGTCTGCCGCGTTCGACACCGGCACGCACGATTGGCAGCAGCGGCAGGTGGTGATCGTTCCGAGCAAACCGGTCCGGCAAGTCAGCGCGTATCTGCTGCTTCGCGGGCGGGCGGGCAAGGCCTGGTTTCGCAACCCGCGACTCAAGGTCTTCCGCGCCGGCGAAGGGACCAGTCTGTTCGACGGGCTGGCCGTGGCTTGCCGCGGGCCGCGCCGGGCCGGGTTCCAGGTCCGCGACGCCGCGGCCGGTTCAGATTTCGTCCGTCTCCAGCGCGAGGCGCTGGGTGTGAAACTTGAGTGCCGGACGGAGCAGCGCGACGGCGCGGAGCTGTTCGACCTGGTCCTCTCCGACACCTCCGGCAGGGACCGCGCGGTGACGCTGGTCTACGCCGTCCCCGTCGACCCGGCAGAACTCGCGTGGCTGGAAGACCCGCGGCGGTCCGCCGCCGTCGAGCCGCGGCGCGAATACATGGACGCCGCTCGCTTCCATTTAGGTGCCAACGGGCGCATCTCCCGCTATCCGTTCTCGGCGGTCGCCGGGGCTGCCGAAGGTGTGGCCCTGGGGATCGACTTGGCGCATCCGGCCGTCTACCGAACCGGCTACAACGCCGGCACGGGCGAGTTGTTCCTCGCGTTCGACATCGGTCTCGCGCCGGAGAAGCCTTCCGCGCGGCTGCGATTCTGCCGGTTCGGGTTCGAGCCTGCTTGGGGTTTCCGGTCGGCGCTGGCCCGCTACTACGCGTTGTTTCCCGAAGCCTTCCGCTGCCTCACGCCGAAGCAGGGGCTCTGGATGCCGTTCGCCAAGATCAGCAAGGTCGAGGGATGGGAGGATTTCGGCTTCCAGTTCAAGGAGGGCAACGACGAGACGGCCTGGGACGACGAGCACGGCGTGACAACTTTCCGCTATACCGAACCGATGACCTGGTGGATGCGGATGCCGCCCGAAATGCCCCGCACCTACGAGGCCGCCCTGGCCGAGGCCGAGCGGCTGGCCGGCACGGGCAACGCCCTCGCCAAGGCCCTGCTGACCAGCGGCTTCCATGACCCGTCGGGCAGGTTCGTCGCCCAACTCCTCGACACGCCCTGGTGCAACGGCGCCGTCTGGAGCGTTAACGGGATGCCGGGCATCGAGGGAGAGGTCACCGATTTTCAACTCAAGTGGAACGCCGACCTGAAACAAAAACTCTACGGTCCAAGTGCCAGGGGCAAACTCGACGGGGAGTACATCGATTCGAGCGAAGGCTACGTGACCGCCGAGCTCGACTTCCGCCGCGACCATTTCGCGGCCGCCGCCACGCCGCTGACGTTCTCGTCCGGTGATTGCAGACCGGCGATTTTTCGCGGGCTGGTCGCCTTCGAGTACGTCCGCGCAATCGCCGATGACGTGCACGGCATGGGCAAGTTGATGATGGCCAACAGCACTCCGATCCGCCTTGCGTGGCTCGCCCCGCTCCTGGAAGTCATGGGCACCGAGACCGACTGGAACCACGGCGGGCGCTGGTCGCCGATGTCCGACGCGGACCTGCTCTACCGCCGCGCGATGTGCAAGGGAAAGCCCTACTGCTTCCTGATGAACACCCGCTTCGAGGAGTTCTCTTACGAGCTGGTCGAGAAGTACATGCGGCGATCGCTGGCCTACGGGATGTTCCCAGGCTTCTTTAGCCACAACGCCTCCGAGGGCCATTACTTCACGCGGCCGGAACTCTACAACCGCGACCGCCCACTGTTCAAGAAGTACGTACCCCTGTGCAAGCTGGTCGCGGAGGCGGGCTGGGAGCCGCTCACGCTCGCCCGATCGAGCGACCCGCGGGTTTACGTCGAACGGTTCGGCGGCCGCTACCTGACCGTCTTCAACGACAGCCGGGAGGACCGCAGCGTCATCCTGGAGATCGAGCCGGCCCTTCGGCGGCCGGCGCCGAGCCGCGACCTGGTCGGCGGCCGGGAGATTGCCTGGCAAGACGGCAAGACAACGCTTCGGCTGGCGGCCGAGGACGTTGCCGTGATCGATCTCGGCGCGGCCGATTGAGATCGGTTCCAGGCGAGAGGCGCCCGCGTCTGCCCAATCGTCAGAACCTTGTTCATAATTCAGTTTTTCGGGGTGCGGCGATGAATCGCCGGTTTCGTCTTTGTCTGCCGCCACACGAGGGAACGCATTCCTTGAACTCCCGGCCTGAAAAAGAAAGCGGCGATCAGTCGCCGCACTCCGAAAGACCCCACCGGATGCCGAATCGGAACCGAAACATGCGCCTGTTGATTGTCCTGCTGGCGGTCGCTGCCGCGGCTTTTCCCGTCCCCCAGCCATTACGGGCTGCGGAGAGTCTCGCCTCAGGCGCCGTGGAGGACTGGTACCAGTTTCACGGGCCGCGCCGCGACAACCTTTCGCACGAGACCGGCCTGCTGACGGCCTGGCCCGACGGCGGGCCCCCGCTGATCTGGAAGACGGCGGGAATCGGCCACGGATTTGCGACCGTCTCGATCGCCGGCCAGAAGCTGTTCACCGCCGGCGATCTCGACGGCAAGACGATGATTACGGCCCTGGACCATTCTGGAAAAATCCTCTGGCAGTCGGCCAACGGCCCCGCCTACGAGCGGCAATATCCCGGCGCGCGGGGCACTCCGACCGTGGTCGACGGAAAGGTGTATCACCTCAACGGCGACGGCGACGTGGGATGCTTCGACGCCGCCGGCGGCGAAGCTCTCTGGTCGGTCAACTTGACGGACAGGTTTGGCGGCCGGAGTCCGCAGTGGGGGCTGGCCGAGTCGGTGATCATCGACGGAGAGAAGCTGATCTGCTGCCCGGGGGGCGAGAAGATTGGCGTTGTCGCCCTGAACAAAGACACGGGAGAGACGATCTGGACCTCGGCGGGCGTCGGCGACCGGCCGGCTTACGCCTCGGGGATCATCGTCGACCACGCGGGTCTGCGGCAGTTCATCACGACGATGTTCGCGTCGGTTGTCGGAGTGGACCTGAGTACGGGAAGGCTCCTCTGGCGGTGGGAGCAGGAGGCGCCGTACGGCGTAAACGTCGCCACGCCCGTTTATCACGACGGCCACGTGGCGGTCTCGACAACCTGGGGCCGTGGGACGACGAAATTGAAACTCGTCGTCGAAGGGGGGAACTGCTCCGTGGAGAAGGTCTGGCACAGCGGGCAGCTCGATAACGAGGTCGGCGGTTTCATCCTCGTCGATGGATATCTTTACGGCCTGGCCGACGGCAACCACCGCCGCCGCCATTGGGTCTGCCTGGATTGGACCACGGGCGAGCTGATGTACGACGCCTCCGGTCCGGGGCGTCGGCAGGCCGCCACGTCCTACGCCGATGGGATGCTCTATCTCTTGGGAGAAGAAGGAACGATGGCGCTTGCGCGGGCGGTGCCCGAGAGGTTCGAGATCATCAGCCAGTTCAATTTGCCCAAAGGGCCGGAAGGCCCCGCGTGGGCGCATCCGGTGATTCACGGCGGCCGCCTCTATCTGCGGCACGGCGATTGGCTCTACGCGCATGATATTCGACCGGCGCGGAACGCAGCACGGCCGCGTTCACCGAAGGCGGCGGGCGGCCTCCAA
>JAMOAF010001007.1 GCA_023621895.1 Planctomycetota bacterium | reverse complement strand
ACCCGTCGGTAGGGTGGTGCATAGCGGACCAACCCGACGCGGTCCGACCGGCCGCCAGCGCCGCCGGGAACCGAGCAAGCCCGCACAGCCAAAACGCCAGCGCCGCCCCACCGATGGCCAACCACGCGGCTTGACCGACGGGCCTGGAGACCCGTCCTACGAGGTGACCGACGGGCCTGGAGACCCGCCCTACGGCGGGGGCGACGGGGGGTAGGGTGGTGCATAGCGGACCAACCCGATTCGGTCCGACCGGCCGCCAGCGCCGCCGGGAACCAGGTACGCCCGCACAGCCAAGACGCCAGCGCTGCCCCACCGATGGCCAACCACGCGGCTTGACCGACGGGCCTGGAGACCCGTGCTACGAGAACTTGCGCGGAGGGGCCGGCTGGCCTTCCGCGCCGACTTCCGCTATTTTTCTTGGCATGAGCGAAGACAAACCCCTTCCTAGAAGTCCCGAATTGATGTCGCGGGATGATACGGCCCTTCTCGTCGTCGACGTGCAGGAGCGGCTCGTGCCGGCGATTGCCGATCATCCGCGGGTCGTGTTCAACGTTCGGCGCCTGGTCGACGGAGCCAATGCGCTCGGCCTGCCGGTTGCTGCGACGGAGCAGTATCCCGAGGGGCTTGGCCCCACGGTGCCGGTGCTCCGGGAGCGGCTCGGCCCGATTCGGTCGAAGCTCTCGTTCAGTTGCGGGCAGTGTGCGGAGATTTTCGACCGGCTGCGAGAGCGGGGAATCCACAAGATCCTCGTTGCCGGCGTCGAGGCGCACGTCTGCGTCGAGCAGACGGTGCTGGACCTGCTGAACGATGGGTGGCGGGTCTACGTTGCCGTCGACGCGGTCGGATCGCGCCATGCGGTGGATCGGGAGACCGCGCTTCGTCGGATGGATTCATCGGGCGCGGTGTTGACGACCACCGAGGCGGCGCTGTTTGAGTGGTGTGAAATTGCCGGGTCGGCCGAATTCAAGGAAATCAGCCGGCTGGTGCAGGAGCCGCTTCCCTGACGCGCTCGATCAGCGTCCGCCGCCGCGGCCGCCAAACCCGCCCTGCCCACCGCCGCCAAACCCGCCCTGCGCACCACCGCCAAATCCACCCTGCCGGCCAAACATGCCCGGCCCTCCGCCTTGCCCCTGCATGGACCGGAAGAACTCGATCCGCCTGCGCATTTCGTCGGACATGCCGCCACCGGTTGCCGGCTGCGAGCCGGAGCGGGTTGTCTGGCCGGAGCGGCTCGTGGAACTCGCTCCCCGCGAACTGCCGGAAGACGATGACGTCACCACGGCGTTCTGGCCCATGATCGCGGTCAGCGCCGATTTCATCGCCGTGGGGCTGATCCGTTCGAGCGTGATCACCTCGGTGGCTTCATCGGCCGCCGCCGCGCCGGCGACCGCATCGAGTTCCTCGACGAGCGTGCGGACTTGCTCGTAGAGTGTTGTGGAAGCGTAGACGATCAGCGAATTGCTCCGCTCATCGACGCCGATGGTCATCGTCTCTGCCTGCTGTTGCTGCGCGCTTCGCGAGGTTCCACCCCGGCTGCTCCCCTCGCGTCCGCCGCCCCTCATCGCGTTCATGATATCCTCCGGGGTCGGCATCTGGCCGCCTCGGCTCGATGCTTGCCGCATCTTATCCGCAAAGACCTGCTTGACGATTTCGGCCGCTTCGCTGGCAGGCATGCTGTAGACGGGAATCATCCGCGGCTTGGATTCGACGAGGACTTCTTCGGGCCCCGCCGGCTGGTCGAGCAGCTTCAAGACCTCTTCAATTGTGCGGAGGTCGGTGGCGTTGGCTTCGATGAGCAGGGCATTCAAGCGGGGCACGGCGGTGATCCGCAACATGCCGGTCGGGCTCAGCGTGGCCGCGCCGAGCAACGCTCCAATACCGCCGCCGATCGGGCTGCTGGTCGGCAGCGAACCGAGGAGCGATTTGGAGCCGGCGGTGGTGGACGTGGTCGTTGACGCGGAGAACGTGCCGCTGCCGATGACTGCCGTGAGCTGTTCGGCGACTTCCGCGGCTTTTGCATGTTTCAGATAGAAAATCGTCAATTCCGTCCGGCGGGGGTCAGTCCCGCCGGCCATGGCCGTCAGCAACCGCTCCGCTTCGTCGAGCGCCTCGATGTCGTCGGAGGCGATCAGCAGTCCGTCCGGACCACGGGAGATCACCAAGGGAGATGAAGATCTGGCGCCGCGCTGGGCTTCGGCTGGCAGAGGAGCCGGCTGGTCCGAGGGCGAAGCGCCGGCGGCCTTGGGCGGAACCGGTTTCTCGCCCTTCTGGGCGACGGGCCCGGCGGCATTCGGCGCGGCAGGCGTTTCCGCCTTTTCAGCAGCCGGCGTCTCGGCCTGCCGTTTGGCCGGGGCGGCTTCCTCGCTCGTCTGCGCGGCAAACAGGAATCGGGTTCGACCGGGCGCTGCGGTCTGGCGATCCTCGCCGGGCTGGCTCTTCGGCGGCGCCGCTTCCGGTTCACCCGCCGGCGCCCGCTCGATGCCTGGGAGGCCTCTTGGCGGCATCGGTCCCGATCGTGGAGCGGCAGGGCGGCTCTGCCCGCCGGGCACTCGCGCGGGAATCATGCCGCTGGGCCCCAAGGACGTTCCCAGCGAAGAGTTCAACTCCTTGATTTCATTTTCGCGGATCGCCGGCCAGATCATGCGGAGATTCTGAAGGGCGGTCTCCGCCGCTTGCCCGGTGATCGGCAGCACCCGGATGCGATTGGCCGCGATCGGGGCGTCGCCGCCGGCGAACGCGGTCTCGCCCATCTTGCCGAGGAGGACGCGAATCTGCTCGATCTGGGCTTCGGTTCCATGGACAATCAACTGGCGGGTGAGGGAATCGGCCTCGACGGCCGGCGCCGTCTTGTTCTGGTCGCTCGGCTCGCCGAACAGCCGTTTGATCGAGAGGACGGCAAGCTGCGGATCGACCGTCTGTAGTGTGATCACATCAATCCGGCGGACCTCGGCCTGCATCTGATCGACCGTCGCGCGGATCGTCTTGTGATCCGAGGGCTTTGCCAGGGCAATCAGGCTGTTGGTCTTGGCGTCGATCGAGAGCCGCACGCCGGGAAGCCCCGTCAGCAGCGTCTGCATGACCTGGAGAACCGACTGGGGATCGGCCACGGTGATCGGGTAGACCTCAAGCTGGAGCGTTTCGACCGCGCCGGCCTCGCCCGCCGCGCCCCCGGGGGGCACGTCGATCGACGTGAGAATCTGCTTGACCTTAGCCACCTTTTCCGACGAGCCGGAATAGAAGAGCCGCATTCCCATCGGGTCCGCGGCGATCCGCAGCGTGCCATCGGACGAGGCATACCCGTCGGCCGGGATGTCGAGGAGCTGCCGGATCACCGGCAGCGCCTCGTCGGGCACCAGATTCTTGAATTCGTAGATTTCGAGCTTCCCGGAGAGCAACCCGGCGGGGTCTTCGACGCGCTGGATGATCTTGCGGATCGTGCGGAGCTTCCCGGCCGTCTCGGTTATGGAAATCTGCTTGGTGGTCGGCAGGACGACGACATTGCCCTGCGGACCGATCAAGCGCTTGATTTCCGCTTCCGCCTGGGCCGGCTCGAACTTGTCGAGCTGGAAAACCAC
>JAMOAF010000289.1 GCA_023621895.1 Planctomycetota bacterium | reverse complement strand
CTGGAGCTTCTCGGCGACCGATGGCTCGCCGGGCGATTTGGCCCCAGGCGCCCGCCCCCAGACCACGCGGCTGCCGCCGTGCGTGTAGAGTTCATAGACGTAGTCGGGGCGCCGTTCGCCGTCGGACCTGCGCAGCGGGACGATGCGGTCGAGCCGAAATGCGGCCCAGCGATCTCCCAGCGCGGCGGCGATCGCGGCCCCGTCGGCCACCCGCAGGTCGCCCCAACGCGTTCCCGGTGGTCCCACCGGCATTGTCTCGATGTTCGTCAGGCGGGGAAAACGAACCGCCTGATTCAGGGCGAAATCGCCGTCCGGAAGCCGGTTGCCCTCCACGTCCACCGGGATCAGGCGTCCCGGGACCTCGACCATGCAGACCGGCCGGCGGTATTCGAGTTCGACCGCCAGTCCGGCCGGGTGCCGCTTGCTCACGCGCCGCACGCTGGCGACCCACGGATGCAGCGAGAACGCCGCGGCGATCCGCTCGGTCAACTCCGGGTCCATGATCGACAGTCGCGACTCGAGGCTCGCATTGTGGAAGACTTCGCGGCGGATGTCGTCGGAACGGATCCAGTCGACCTCGTTCGAGACGACGATGTCGTCCGGGGCAAGCCAATAGGAGTCCGAGGCAAGCACGTCGGCGCCGACTCGCTGCCAACTCCACCACCACGCGCCGGCAAACAGGCCGACGACGACGACGGCCAGGGCGGGCGTCCGCGCCGGCCCGACCAGCAGTCCAATGCCGCGGGCGAGCGGCTCGGGAATCAGAGAGAAGTTCGATTTGCGATTCCTCGAACTCATCTGGCTGAGACCTCTCCTTGAATCGTGTCGATGGGAATCGCCCCGAATTGCGGCTGCCGGCTGATCGCTTGCGGGAGACTGCGCTGGTCGCGATTGCGCCACCGGAGCATGCGCTGCAACCGGCATCTCCGGCCAAAACGGCCGCCCAAAAACGCGCGCAGCCCGAGCAGCGGCACTGTCTCTGTATCGGCCCACGGCCGCTGCCGGGCTGAGCGTGCTCGGTGGGCGGCTGGATATGCCGGATGATCGGCTCGCGACGAAAGGCGGATTCCCGCGGCAGAGGCGGCTACCAGATTTCCAGTTCGAGTTCCAGGTCCACGCCGAGCCGATCGCTGACCTGGCCGCGGACCAGGTCGATCAGCCGCAAAACGTCGTTGGCGGTGCATTCCGGCTCGGCAACAATGAAATTCGCGTGGCGGTCGCTGACAATCGCGCCGCCAATCCGTGTGCCTTTCAATCCGGCCTGTTCGATCAGCTCGCCCGCCCGCATCCCCCGCGGATTCTTGAACACGCAGCCGGCGCACTGGTGCCCCATGGGCTGGGCCGCCTTGCGCAGAATCCACTGCTTCTGGAGCCGCCTGGACAACTCCTGCGGATCGTCCTGCTCCAGTTCGAGGGTGGCCTGGAGGATCACCAGGTCGTCGAGGCTGCTGCGGCGGTACTCAAAATGCAGGTCGTCACGGTCGCGCCGGCAGACCTCGCCGGCCGTCGTGATCACGGTCGCGCTGGTGGTCCACTGTCCGATGTTGGTGCTCTGGGTGCCGGCATTTCCATGCAGGGCGCCGCCGAGCGTGCCGGGGATTGCGACCAGCCCCTCCAGCCCGGCAAGTCCACTGTGAACCGCCGTGGTGACCACCCGCCCGGTCTTGGCCCCTCCGCCGGCAACGATCCGCGGCGGCTCGACCCGGATTTTTTCGAACTCCGGCGCGCTGAGCCGTATGGCGACGCCGGGCACTCCCGCGTCACCCACCAGGAGGTTGGACCCCCCGCCGAGCATCCGCACCGGAACTTGGTGTTCGGCGCAGCGGCGCACCAGCGCGACAAGTTGATCGGTCGTCTCCGGCTCGGCGAAATACTCGGCCGGACCTCCCAATTGAAACCAGGTGTGCATCGCCAGTGGTTCATCCCGCCGGACGATTTTTTCGAAGCCGCTCAAAAAGTTCATAACCAGTCGTTCCTATGTTGCCGGCTCCCAGGGTCACCAAGACATCGCCCGGTCGCAGCCTCTGGGCAAGGTGCTCCGCGCACTTGTTCGCCCCGTGGATCGGCGGGACCTCCGCGCCCAGGGCGCGGACGGATCGGGCCAGATCGGCCGCCGTCACCTCGCCGTTGGTGGGCAGTGGCTCCCGAGCGCGAAAAATCTCCGTGATCAGAGTAACATCCGCATTTTGCAGGCTGGCTGCCATTTCGTCTAGCGTCCGAGCCGTCCTACTCGCCTGGTGGGGCTCAAACAGGCAGAATATTCGCCGGCCGGGAAACGCCGCGCGCACGGCCCCGAGGGCCGCGGCGATCTGGGTCGGATGGTGGGCATAGTCGTCGACCCAGGTGACTCCTCCGGCCTGGCCAACCACCTCCAATCGCCGTTTCAGCCCGGACCAGTGCGAGAGTGCCTCCACGACTTCCGCCGGATTGGCCCCGTTTTTCAGCCCCACCGCCGCGGCAGCCAGCGCGTTGACCACGTTGTGCCGCCCCAGGACCTTCAGGTCGACGCGGCACAAGGGCCGGCGGGCGCGCTCGACGGTAAACCAGTAGCGGCCGAGCCGGCTGCCGATCCCGGTCGCACGCCAATCGGCCCCTTCCTCCCATCCGAATGTCTCCCAGCGACATGCCGCGCTGGCGGCCGCCACTCGGCTCCGCCGGCAGGCGTGGGAGACCAACAGCCGGCCATCGGCGCGCACGGAGCGGGCAAACAGCCCGAAAGCGTGCTCCAGTTGGCCGATCGCCGGATAACAGTCGAAGTGGTCGTGTTCGATCCCCAGCAGCACCGCCTCTCGTGGACGAAAGTGCAGAAAATTCGCCCGGTATTCGCAAGCCTCGACGACCATTGCCGGCCCGCGCCCCAGGCGGCTGCCGCCCGGCCCGGCTCGGTCGCCGCCGACCGGTTCAGCGCCGAAAACCAACGTCGGGTCGGCGCCGGCGGCGCGGAGAATCGCCCCGATCATCGCGGTGACCGTCGACTTGCCGTGGGTCCCGGCCACGGCGATGGTTTGACGGGCGCCGGAGAGCAGACCCAGAGCCTGGAAGTAGCGGAGCGTGGGAATTCGCCGTTCGCCTGCCCGCTGCAACTCCGGATTGCCGGGTCCGATCGCGTCGCTGAAGATCACCAGGCCAACCGTTTCCGCGACGTTGTCGGCCGCGTGGTTGGCGAACAGCCGCACGCCGCGGTCTCGCAGCTCCGCCACCGACTCGGCTCGCGGATCGGACCCGCTCAAGGTCCAGCCGATGTCGAGCAGCACGCGTGCAAGCGAGCGCATTCCAGCGCCGGCGATTCCGGCCAGGTGGGCTCGTCCCGGTCGCCAGAGATCGGGCTGCTCGACTTGGCGGCAACTCGATGATCTTGGCTGTGGCATTCCCTGTTCCATCAAGGTCTCTCGGCGCCACTCGGCCGCGGGCGGCTCCGAGGGGGGCAACAGCTCCGGCGAGTGTTTCCCGTTCATACCGCAGTTTGGCGTCGGCGTCAATCGAATCTCGCCAGATCGATAGATCGGTCGCCCGAATCGCCGCGCTTGACACCGGACTGCGGCGGGGAACACAATCGAGGCCGGAATCGCCGGCCCGGACTGC
>JAMOAF010001137.1 GCA_023621895.1 Planctomycetota bacterium | reverse complement strand
CTGCCGCCATGCTCTCGCTTTCTCGCCGCCTCCTTGAGATGATCCGTTTCAGCCACACGCTGTTTGCGCTTCCGTTTGCACTTTTGGCGGCTGGCATGGCCTGGACGGCCAACGCACAGGAGCAGCCTCCGATCGCCTTTCGCTGGCTGGATTTACTGGGCATTCTCTTGTGCATGGTCTGCGCGCGCAGCGCCGCGATGGCCTTCAATCGGCTGGCCGATCGGCGGTTCGACGCCCTGAACCCGCGGACCGAGAGTCGGCATCTGCCGGCCGGCTCGCTGTCGACAATCGCGGTTGCGGCCTTTACGATCGCAACTTCGCTGGGTTTCGTCGCGGCGACGCTGCTGTTCCTGCCGGCCAACTGGCTGCCGCTCTATGCATCGCTGCCGGTGCTCCTGCTGCTGCTGACCTACAGCCTGTCGAAGCGTTTTACGCCGCTGTCGCACTTCTGGCTCGGCGCGGCGCTGATGCTCGCCCCAATGGCCGCCTGGGTGGCGATTCGCGGGCAACTCGAATGGCCGCCGCTGGTCCTGGGCGGCGCCGTGCTGCTCTGGGTTTCGGGCTTCGACATGATCTATGCGTGCCAGGATTTCAATTTCGACATCCAGATGCGGCTCCACAGCGTGCCCGCCCGGCTGGGAGTTGCCGGAGCGCTGAAGGTGGCCGCCGTCTGCCACGCGGGGACCGTGTTGCTGCTGGCCGTCTTGCCGCTGGTCTATCCCGAGTTCGGCACGGTCTACTACGCCGGCGTCGCGGCCATCGCCCTGCTGCTCGTTTACGAACACTCGATTGTCCGGCCTGATGACCTGACGCGCGTCAACCGGGCCTTTTTTCACGTCAACGCCGTTGTCAGCATCGGCCTCCTCCTGGTCGGCTCGATCGACCTTGTTGTCTGACCTCCCGACTCGCTATTGACCGCCAAAATGCCTTCCCGACTTGCCGAAATCGAAAGAAAGGTCCTTGCGGGCGAGCGCCTCTCGGCCGAAGAGGGGGAATACCTCTACCAGCCGCAGGTCGACCTGCACGCCACCGGACGCCTGGCCGACGAGGTTCGCCGGCGGAAAAACGGAGACATTGTCTCCTACAACATTAACGCCCATTTGAACCCGACGAACATCTGCCTCTACCGCTGCCCGCTGTGCGCCTATAGCTGCGATCCAGGCGATCCCAAGGCCTTCTTGATGACCGATCAGGAGGTGCTCGCCCTCGGCCGCGAGGCTGCTGCAAACGGGTGCACCGAGCTGCACATTGTCGGTGGCGTCCATCCAGAAAAGAACTTCGCCTGGCACCGCGATCTGCTCGCTCGGCTGCACGAGGCGTTTCCTCGATTGATGCTCAAGGCCTGGACCGCCGTCGAGATCGCCCGATTCGCCCACCAGACCGGTCGCAGCCTGGAGAGCATCCTCGGTGAACTCGTCGGCGCCGGGCTCTGCTCCCTGCCGGGCGGAGGCGCGGAGATCTTCGCGCCAGAGGTCCGCCGGCTGATCTGCCCTGCCAAGGCCGATGCCGCAACATGGCTTGAGGTCCACCGGACCGCTCATCGGCTGGGCCTAAAGACGACCGCAACCATGCTTTACGGGCACGTGGAGACGCCCGCGGATCGCATCGACCACATGCTCCGCCTGCGCCGCCTGCAAGACGAGACGGGCGGCTTCCAGGCGTTCATTCCGCTGGCGTTCCACCCCGAGAACACCGAGCTGGCGCACCTTGCGCGCCCGACGGGCCTCGACAACTTGCGGACCGTGGCGATCAGCCGGCTTGTGCTCGACAACTTTCCCCACGTCAAGGCCTACTGGATTTCGCTCGGGGTGGGCACCGCGCAGATCGCGCTGGGTTATGGGGCGGACGACCTCGACGGCACGGTCCGCCAGGAGCGGATTCACCACGACGCCGGCAGCACGGCCCCCGAGTCGCTCACCGTTTCCGAGTTGGAAGCGATCATTCGCGAGGCCGGCCGCACGCCGGTGGAACGCGACACGCTCTACCGCCGAGTCAAGCGCAATGGGATCGATTGGACGATAGAATGAATGACCGGCGCAAGCCGCGCAACGTCGAGCCGGCGCGCCACGCTCTGATTTCTTGCTTTATCACCCCCATGCAAGGCCCCTTGCGGTGCAACCCCACGGCCCCTGGCAGATCCTCCGCTCGAACGACATCTACCGCGATCCCTGGATCGAAGTCCGCTGCGACGACGTGATCCGGCCCGACGGCAGGGAGGGTACGCACGTGGTCGTCCAGATGAAGCCGGGCGTTTGCGTGGTTGCCCTCGACGAGGAGGGATTCGTGCATCTGACCGGCGAGTTTCACTACGGTATCGGCCGCGATTCCGTCGAGGGCGTTAGCGGGGGCATCGAGCCGGGCGAGGTGGCGCTCGAAACGGCCCAGCGCGAACTGGAGGAGGAACTTGGACTGAAGGCCGCCCGCTGGACCGAACTGGGCACCGTCGATCCGTTCACCACGATCGTCGTCTCTCCCACCCAGTTGTTCCTGGCCGAAGGCCTGTCCGGCTCGCTGCCGCGGCCGGAGGGTACGGAACTGATTCGTTGCATCCGACTCCCCCTCGCGGAGGCGGTGCAACTGGTTCTCGACAGCCGCATTACGCACGGTCCCACCTGTGTCCTCCTGCTGAAAGTCCACCACCGTCTGAGCCGGGCAGCCTCCAATCCAGCCCGGTAGGTTTTCTCCCGCCTTCCCAGCCTCCGCCGGCCTGTTGAGAGTTACTAGCTGATTGAGGGCATTTCTGTAGCCGTCAACCTTGCGCTGCATCCGGGCGAGCCGGATGGGGGCAGTTTCTGAGTTGGCCTCGCTTACGCGTCGGGTTAGGATGATGCGACACAGCGAAGAATATCGGGAGCATAAATGATCCGGGGTGTCGGCCCCGCGGTCGGCGGGGTGGGTTTCGGAGTCTGCCGTTTAGGTGAAAGCGGCGATGAATCGCCGCACTTCGAAAGAAAGAGAAAGAAAGAGAGAAAGAGAAAGAAAGAAAGCGGCGATGAATCGCCGCACTCCAAAGGCGCGTGGCTTGTGTTACAATGCCGCTGGCCGTCCCGGAGAATTACTTGCCCTGTACCAGAATGAGGACCAAAGCCGTGCAAATTGTCGAATACCGCAGCCGCCTGGTTCGGACCTTCCTCGCAATCCTGGTCGCCGTGACGTTTTCGAGCCAGACGCTCGGGGCGGAGAAGCCGGGCGCGGAGAGCGCGCAAAAGGTGGTCGATGCCGCCGCAGTCGGCCGGCAGCCGGCCGAACCGGGACGCGGCATCGTCGTCACCGTTTCGCCCCCGGCAAGCGACGTGGGCCTGGCGGTGCTCAACCAGGGCGGAAACGCGGTCGATGCGGCCGTGGCGACGGCCCTGGCATTGGCCGTGACGTGGCCCGCCGCGGGAAATGTCGGCGGCGGCGGATTCATGATGGTCTATCCGGGACCGGAGAGGGAGCCGGTCTGCGTCGAGTACCGCGAGACCGCGCCGGCGGCCGCAACCGCGGACATGCTCGTGCGGAATTTCAGCATGGTCGGCCACCGCGTGGCCGGCACGCCGGGCACGGTCGCCGGCCTGGTGCTGGCACACGAGAAATTCGGCACGCTCCC
>JAMOAF010000915.1 GCA_023621895.1 Planctomycetota bacterium | reverse complement strand
GCCTCGAACGCCGTGTAATCGCCCGATCGGGCACGCTGGACGAGGGGCAGGTCGTCGTCGGCAGTTTTTGTCATCCGCTTTCCGTCCGCGTGTGCGCCTGGTTTAATGGTATTTGTTCACGCCCCCGGCAAGCCCGGCGGCCGGGGCTCCGTGAACGGTTGCGGGAAACGCCGCCCGCACCCCAGCCGGTAATGTGCTGTTTCCTGTTTGCATGGTCTTCGGGCAGACCGAGAGACAATCGATCGTATTCTAGCCGGGGGGCGATGGGTTGCATAGCGGCCGGTTGAACGTCACGGCGCCACGCTTTTTTCCCCCTCGTCCGCCGCGCGTTTCGGGCGGCGAGAAAACTGGGCCGGGCCGTGCGGGACCCGGTGGCTTCAGGCTCGCCCTTTCCTCCCGCCGCCGCGCCGGTTACGATGGCGGTCTGTTCCGGCAGGCCGGGTCTTGCCGCCGGGCGTCTCCCCGAGTGCCGTGTGGGTTGAGGACCAGCCGTGGAACGTGCCGTAAGCCTGTTGGGCCTTTTCCTGATGCTCGCGCTCGCCTGGCTCTTCTCCGAGAACCGCAAGCGGATGAACCTCCGCCTGATCGTCTCCGGCGTCCTGCTGCAATTCCTGATCGCCGTGCTGTTGCTGAAGACGCGGTTCGGCGAACAGTTCTTCGAGGCGGCGCGGATCATCGTCGCGCGAATCGTCAGTTTTTCCGACGCCGGGGCGGAAATGGTCTTCGGCTCGACGTTCAAAGATCACTACGTCGCCTTCTCCGTCCTGCCGACGATCATCTTCGTCTCCTCGGGAACGGCCATTCTCTTCCATTTGGGCATCCTCCAGTGGATCGTCAAGATCATGGCCAAGGTGATGGTCTGGGTGATGGACACGTCAGGGACCGAGTCGCTGGCCGCCTCGGCGAATGTCTACGTGGGGATGACCGAGGCGCCCCTGCTGGTGCGGCCCTACCTGGAGAGCATGACGCGGAGCGAGATCATGGCGATGATGACCGGCGGCATGGCGACCGTGGCCGGCGGCGTGATGGCCGCCTACGCCGCCTGGGGCGTCGACGCCGGGCACCTGATGGCCGCCTCGCTGATGTCCGCGCCCGCGGCGCTGGTGATCGCCAAGATGATGGTGCCCGAAACCGAGGAATCGGTCACCAAGGGGGTTGTCCGCATCGACGTCGCGCGAACCGACGCAAATGTTCTCGACGCGGCCTGCCGCGGCGCATCCGAGGGGCTGACTCTCGCTCTGAACGTTGGCGCAATGCTGATCGCATTCATTGCCCTGATCCACACGGCAAACTGGCTGCTCTCGCCGACGGAACACCTGTTCGGCACGCCGCTGACGCTGGAGAAGCTGCTGGGATGGGTCTGCGCCCCGCTGGCGTGGATCATGGGCGTGCCGTGGCGCGACGCTCCGGAGGTCGGCATGCTCCTGGGCACCAAGACCGTCTTCAATGAGCTTCTGGCCTACGAAGGCCTGATTGCCGCCCGGGATTCGATCTCGCCGCGATCCTTCGTGATCGCCACCTATGCTCTGTGCGGATTCGCCAATTTCGGATCGATTGCCATCCAGATCGGTGGAATCGGCGGCCTTGTTCCCAAGCGCCGCCGCGACTTCGCCAGGTACGGAATGGCCTCGATGATCGGCGGCACCCTGGCCGCCTACATGACCGCGACGATCGCCGGAGTATTTATCAGCCCCAGTTGAAGCTAAGGACTACCTCCACAACCGCCGATAAAACATCCCACGGCCAGGCGGGCAAGGATCGTTGTTGGTCCGGGGATCGGCTCAGAGAGCGATGAACGAAACCATTCTACAGTTTGGCACCGGGAAGTTTCTGCGGTGTTTCCTGGATCTGTTCGCGGAAGAGTTGAACCGCGGCCCGAACCCGGCCGGCAAGATCGTCGCGGTCCAGTCGACCGGAACGGAGCGAGCCAGGCAGATCAATCGGCAGCAGAGCCGATTCCACGCGGCGATCCGCGGGCTGGACGGCGGCCAGGTCGTGGACCAGACCTTCGAGGTGGCGAGCATCAGCCGGGCCCTTGCCGCCGCGAACCAGTGGGAGCAGATTTTCGCCGCGGCGCGGTCCGACGCCCTGGTGTGTGTTGTCTCCAACACGACCGAGGCGGGATTGGTCCTGGACCCGGCCGACAAGCCTGACGCCATCCCGCCCGTTTCCTTCCCCGCCAAACTCCTGGCCCTCCTCTTGACGCGATTCGAAGCAGGCGGCCGCGGGCTGACGATCCTGCCCTGTGAACTCGTCGAGCGCAACGCCGAGCGACTGCTGAACCTGGTGCTCGAGCTGGCCGCGCGCTGGCGGGTGGGCGACAAGGCAACGCACTGGATCCGCCACGCCTGCTCCTGGCGCAACACGCTCGTCGACCGGATCGTCTCTGCGCCCCGGGCGGACGACCCCCTGGCGGCCCGTGATCCGCTGCTGGCCGTCGCCGAGCCTTTCGCACTCTGGCTGATCGAGGGCAAGGCAACCGAGGCGGGCGGCGCGACCTCCGCGAGCGGCATCCCGGTGGCGGCCCACCCGGCCGTCGAGTTCGTCGAGCAGTTGGAGCCGTATCACTTGCGGAAAGTCCGCATCTTGAACGGGGCCCATACGGCGCTGGTCGCCAAGGCACTGCCCTTGGGAATCGAAACGGTCCGGCAGGCGCTCGACGACGCGCGGATTCGCCCCTGGCTCGAATCGCTCTTGTTCGAGGAAATCGTCCCGGCGATCGCGGATCGGGCCGAAGGGGCCGAAGCCTTCGCGCGGCGCACACTGGAGCGGCTGGCCAATCCGTTTCTCGATCACCGCCTGGCCGACATCGCCCTGCACCACGACACGAAGCTGTCAACGCGGCTGCGACCGACGCTCGAGGAATACCGGGCGCGCTTCGGGCGCTCGCCGAAGATCCTCGCGGAGATTCTGGGCAGACCGAAGGGGGCAGTCCCCGTGAACGATTGCCTCAATACTCCTCGACGTAGTGGGGCGTGACCTGGCTCTCGACCGGCCAGGACGCCCGCGACGCGTCCTGGTAAAGACCGATTTCCTCAAACGGGATGGGACGGAAACCGAAGCGGTCGAAGACCGCCGCGTCTTTACCGAGCCGGAAATCGAGCCCGGCCGCCCCGCCCGGTCGCGGGTCCTTGAGTGAAAAGTGGTTGTCGAGCATCTCGTTGACCCGGCGATCGCGCGTGGCGAACTCTCCACAGTCCACAACCAGGTTGCGCCAGATGAAATTCCGGTCGGCATTGGCCGGCATTTCGGCCAGGTCCGGGTAGCGCGTGCTGTGCGGGGGGGCCGTGATATCGACCCCGCCCGAGCCGACGATCCGTCTGGTCGAATCGCTGGCCAGCCGTTCCTTCCAGCGCGCCTCGCCCCACGGCGAGAAGCTCAACGCGTACTTGCAGCCAACGAACAGGTTGTTGTCGACGATGTTGTCCTTGCCGCCGTGAATCTGCACGGCGCCGAATCGGCCGCCGGCGCAGCGGTAGAAGACGTTTCCGTAGATCAGCACGCCGCTGATGAAATCGTCAAGCCGAATGCCGGCCTGGCCCGCCACGTTGTGGCCGCTGCCGATGTGGTGCCAGAAGTTGTAGCGAATCCGGTT